>NZ_JARESO010000054.1:0-55719 GCF_046030175.1 Paraburkholderia sp. RL17-373-BIF-A | reverse complement strand
CCCCGCGGGCCCGCCGCCGGGTATGGCGCGGGGGCGCTCCGTCGCCATCTGGGCTGCACTGGGGGTTTTCGTTGTGACGGCGACTTTGGCCGTCTTTGCTTGCCTCGCGCCGCATCTGGGTGCGTGGCAAGCAGTTCCGTTGACGCTCGCCGTGTGGGCGTGGCTCGCGCTTTGCGCGCTCCGGTATGAGCGCGCGCGGCCCGTCGCGCTGAAAATCGGGCCGGACGACTTGTCCATCTGGGGCCGTACCGGCGCGTTACTGGCGCAAGGCCGCATTGCCGGTTGTTCGCAGTGGAGCGGCCGCTTGCTGATTCTGGCGCTGATGCCGGAACAGGGGCGCTCGCGCACTTTGCTGCTTGCCGCCGACGCACTCCCGGCCCCCATCTTCCGGGAACTGGCCGTGCTGGGCCGGCGTGGCGCCGGCGCCTGACTGTAACGACTGTAACCGCTGTTACCGGCGTAACGTGCCCAGATGACGGGAACGCTACAATGGTGCCCCGCCATGCGCCCTATAGTTAACGGATTTATCAGGTGAGCGAAAAAGAAATTGATCAGGTGCTGGTCGAGCGCGTCCAGAAGGGCGACAAGGCCGCGTTCGAGCTTCTGGTCTCCAAATACCACCGCAAGATTCTCCGGCTGATCTCGCGCCTCGTGCGGGACCCCGCCGAAGTGGAAGACGTGGCTCAGGACGCCTTTATCAAGGCGTATCGGGCATTGCCGCAGTTTCGCGGCGAATCGGCCTTTTATACGTGGTTGTACCGGATTGCCGTCAACACGGCAAAGAACTACCTTGCGACCCAAGGGCGGCGCGCGCCGACCTCGACCGAAGCAGATGCTGAAGAAGCTGAAACTTTCTCGGACGCGGACCAACTAAGGGATATCAACACGCCTGAGTCGATGTTGATGAGCAAGCAGATCGCTGAGACGGTCAATGCTGCGATGGCGGTTTTACCGGAAGAGTTGCGCACCGCCATTACTCTTCGTGAAATTGAAGGTTTGAGCTACGAGGAAATCGCTGAGATGATGGGTTGCCCAATTGGCACAGTCAGATCACGAATTTTCCGCGCTCGCGAAGCCATTGCGGCAAAATTGCGTCCGTTGCTTGACACACCTGAAGGCAAGCGCTGGTAAACCACCAGCCTGCCGAACGGAGCGCGGGTGCAATATCTGGATTAGTGGTGTCACTACGGGGTATTTGTAAGATGGGGAGCATCATGGGGTCGGTCTCGATGCAATCGCAAGCCAGCTCGCGCGGCGAGCGTCTGTCCGCTTTTGTCGACGGTGAGCTGTTCGGCGAAGAGCATCTGAATCTGGATACGTTTATTTCCGGGCTGAATGGCGAGGATCGCACCGCCTGGTCGAGCTATCACCTGATCGGCGACGCGTTGCGTTCCGACGATCTGGCGGTCAGCCCGGCGGCGAGTAGTGCATTCCTGAACGGTTTTGCCGCGCGTTTCGACAACGAGCCGCACGTGCTGGCGCCTGCCGCCATGCCGGTCGCGCGTCGTTTGCTGGCGCTGCGCCGCCGTGTCGTGCCGGCCTTTGCCGTCGCAGCCGCGGCCGCCACGCTGACGTGGATCGTCGTGCCGCAACTGCAAGGCGTGCCGGGCGGTCCGGGCACGGCGCAACTCGCGTCGGTCCAGTCGCATGGCGACGCGCTGCAACGTGTGGCCATGGCTTCGGTGCCGGCGGCTACGGTCCAGCCGGCCGTGCAGGACGCCAACATCATTCGTGACGCCAGTCTCGACCAGTATCTGGAAGCTCACCAGCAATTCGCGCAACAACCGGTCATGCCGGGCTCGATGCCGCTGATTCGCGCTGCCGCAGTCTCTACGCAAGGCCAATAGTTTGATGCAGACTCCGCGGTTGAATAAAACGACTATCTGGGGGCGGCTGCCGGCATTTCTTTTCTGCGCAGCCGTATTGTTGTCCGCTACACCGCGGGTCTTTGCCCAAACCGACGATCCGCTCGTCGCCCGTCGCACGGCTGCGGATCTGCTCGATCGCATCCATCAGGCCGCGCAACAACAAAATTACGAGGGCGCGTTCGTCTACCAGCGCGGCAATTACGTTCAGACTTCGCGGATCGCGCACTATGCGACCCGCTCGGATGGCGAATTCGAGCAACTCGAAAGCCTCGACGGCAAGCCGCGCAAAATGCTGCGTCATAACGAAGAGCTCTACACGTTCGTGCCGGAGCGGCATCTGTGCGTCGTCGAGAAGCGTCAGAACAAAGATTCGTTCCCCGCGCTGCTGGCCGTGAGTGGCGAGCAGGTGCTGTCGGTTTACGAGCCCAAGCTGCTCGGCGACGACCGCGTCGCGGGCGTCGACAGCCAGGTGATCGAACTCGATCCGAAAGACGCGTATCGCTTTGCCTACAAGCTGTGGGCGGACAAGAAGACTGGCCTCCTGCTGCGTGCCCAAACGCTCGACCCGAATGGCCAGGTGCTCGAGCAACTGTCCTTTTCGCAAATTCGCATCGGCGTGCCGGTCGACAAGGCCGGCATCGTCAGCGGTATTCGTAATACCGCGGGTTGGACAGTGGTGCGTCCGCCCGTCGAGCCGGTCGACATGGCCGCGCAAGGCTGGCAGATCACGCCGACGGTGCCGGGCTTCCGTAAGATTCGTGAACTGCGCCGGCCCATGGCCGCGCGCGATCCGGGCCAGCCGACTATTCCGGTGGACCAGGCGGTGTTCTCCGATGGCCTCGCGGCCATTTCGGTGTTCGTCGAACCGGTCGAGAACAACACGCGCAAGGAAGGCGCGGGAAGCAGCGGCGCCACGCACGTGCTCGTCAAGCGTCGCGGCGACTTCTGGATTACTCTGCTTGGTGAAGTGCCCCAGACCACATTACAGCAATTTGCGTCTGCCATAGAATACAAGGCTCCGAAGTAATCCTCCGAATCCTGAATCCCTCGGCTTGCTACGATATGACGACTTTCTCGGTGCGCAAATTCCTCGCGGCCGCGGTGGTAGCGGCGTGTTTGCCGCTCGTGCCGCATATGGCGTCGGCGGCTCCTGCCGCCAATCTGCCCGACTTCACTGATCTGGTCGACAAGGTCGGCCCGGCGGTCGTCAACATTCGCACGACTACACGCGTCTCGAACAGCGGTGCTCGCGGCGGCCTGCCGCCAGGTATGGACGACGGCGACATGTCGGAATTTTTCCGGCGCTTCTTCGGCATTCCGTTGCCGCAGTCGCCGCAATCGCCGGGTTCGCCAGGCACGCCGCGTGGCGGTGACAACGGCGGCAGTGGCGGCAGCCAGGACACGCCGGATAACAGCGACGCCGAGCAGAACAGCGGCGTCGGCTCGGGCTTCATCCTGTCGGCGGACGGCTACGTGATGACCAACGCGCACGTCGTCGACGACGCGGACACCATTTACGTCACGCTCACCGACAAGCGCGAATTCAAGGCGAAGCTGATCGGCGTGGACGATCGGACCGACGTTGCCGTCGTGAAGATCAGTGCCGCGAATCTGCCAACCATCACGATCGGCGACTCGAACAAGGTGCGCGTGGGCGAGTGGGTGGTCGCGATCGGCTCGCCATTCGGTCTCGAGAACACGGTGACGGCGGGCATAGTCAGCGCGAAGGGGCGCGATACGGGCGACTATCTGCCGTTCATTCAGACCGACGTGGCTGTCAATCCTGGCAATTCGGGCGGTCCGCTGATCAACATGCAGGGCGAGGTGATCGGCATCAACTCGCAGATCTATAGCCGCACCGGCGGTTTCATGGGCATCTCGTTCGCGATTCCGATCGACGAGGCCATGCGCGTGGCCGATCAGTTGAAGGCGTCGGGCAAGGTCGTGCGCGGCCGGATTGCGGTGGCGATCGGCGAAGTGACCAAAGACGTGGCCGACTCGCTCGGCCTGCCGAAGGCGCAGGGCGCGCTGGTCAGCAGCGTCGAACCGGGCGGCCCGGCGGACAAAGCCGGCGTGCAGCCGGGCGACATCATCCTGAAGTTCAACGGCCATTCGGTCGATACGGCAACGGATCTGCCGCGCATGGTCGGCGACACGAAGCCGGGCACCAAGTCGACGATCACGATCTGGCGCAAGGGCCAGACGCGCGATCTGCCGGTGACGATCGCCGAGATGCAGCCGGATAAATCGGCGAAGGCGGATCAGAAGAAGCCGCAGCCGCCGAAGCAGCGCGCCACGAACGCGCTGGGTGTGGCCGTCAGCGATATCCCTGCTGATCAGCTGAAGGCGCTGAAACTGCGCAACGGCGTGCAGATCGACGCCGCGGACGGTCCCGCAGCACGCGTCGGCCTGCAAAAGGGCGACATCATTCTGCGAGTGGGCGATACGGACATCACTAGCGCGAAGCAGTTCGACGAGGTGAGCTCGCACCTCGATCCGCAAAAGATGGTCGCGCTGCTGGTTCGCCGCGGCGAGAACACGCAGTTCGTGCCGGTCCGCCCGCGCAGCGTCCAGAAATGACGAAGGCGGCGCCGCTCACGCTTTACGGGCGCGCGTGGTGCCACCTTTGCGACGACATGCGTGCCGCGCTCGAGCCCTTGCTGGCCGAATTCGGCGCGCGGGTCGAATTGATCGACGTCGACACCGATCCGTTGCTGGAAGCCCGTTACAACGAACTGGTGCCGGTTCTGGTCTGCGAAGGCGTTGAACTGTGTCACTATCACCTCGACGAAGCGCGGGTTCGTGCCGCGCTCGCCACACGGGTTGCGGCGACGCCCTGAGCTTGGCTCAAGGGTTCGAACACAGCGCCAACGCCGCGCCGTTCACACCACGTTTCACGCCTCTCCTGAGCCGTCTTTTCCGCCCGAGCTTCGCAAGATGCGCCGGGCGATAGCCTTTTCGGCTAAAATAGATAGGTTTTTCACCTACTTACAAGGCGTGCTCCGCTATTGTCCGAGCGCGCCTTTTTTGCTTGATCGGCACTGAATGGATCATATTCGTAACTTCTCGATCATTGCGCACATCGACCATGGCAAGTCGACGCTCGCCGATCGCATCATCCAGATTTGCGGCGGCCTGTCCGACCGCGAGATGGAATCTCAAGTGCTCGATTCGATGGATCTCGAACGCGAGCGCGGCATCACGATCAAGGCACAAACCGCCGCACTGACATACAAGGCCCGTGACGGGCAAGTCTACAACCTGAACATGATCGACACGCCGGGCCACGTCGACTTCTCGTACGAAGTCAGCCGCTCGCTGTCCGCATGCGAAGGCGCGCTGCTGGTCGTCGACGCGAGCCAGGGCGTGGAAGCGCAAACCGTCGCCAACTGCTACACGGCGATCGAACTCGGCGTCGACGTGATTCCGGTGCTCAACAAGATCGATCTGCCGGCGGCAAATCCTGAAAACGCAATCGCCGAAATCGAAGACGTGATCGGCATCGACGCAACCGACGCGACGCATTGCAGCGCGAAGACCGGCCTCGGCGTCGAAGACGTGCTCGAAGCGCTGATCGCCAAAGTGCCGCCGCCCAAGGGCGATCCGGAAGCGCCGTTGCAGGCGCTGATCATCGACTCGTGGTTCGACAACTACGTCGGCGTCGTGATGCTGGTGCGTATCGTCAACGGCACGCTGCGTCCCAAGGACAAGATCCGCATGATGGCGACCGGCGCGCAGTATCCGGTCGAGCACGTCGGCGTGTTCACGCCGAAGTCGAAGAATCTCGAATCGCTGTCGGCCGGGCAGGTGGGCTTCATCATCGCCGGCATCAAGGAACTGGCCGCGGCGAAGGTGGGCGACACCGTCACGCTGGTGAACCGTCCGGCGCCCGAACCGCTGCCGGGTTTCAAGGAAGTGAAGCCGCAGGTGTTCGCCGGTCTCTATCCGGTCGAAGCGAACCAGTACGACGCGCTGCGCGATTCGCTGGAAAAGCTGAAGCTGAACGACGCCTCGCTGATGTACGAGCCGGAAGTGTCGCAAGCACTTGGTTTCGGTTTCCGCTGCGGCTTCCTCGGGCTGCTGCACATGGAGATCGTGCAGGAACGTCTCGAGCGCGAGTTCGACATGGACCTGATCACCACGGCGCCGACCGTGGTGTACGAAGTCCTGCAACGCGACGGCACGACCATCATGGTCGAGAATCCGGCCAAGATGCCGGAGCCGTCGAAGATCGAAGAAGTGCGCGAACCGATCGTCACCGTGAATCTGTACATGCCGCAAGACTACGTCGGCTCGGTGATCACGCTGTGTACGCAAAAGCGCGGCACGCAGATCAACATGCAGTATCACGGCCGTCAGGTGCAGTTGACCTACGAAATCCCGATGGGCGAAGTCGTGCTCGATTTCTTCGACCGTCTGAAGTCGATTTCGCGCGGCTATGCGTCGATGGATTACGAGTTCAAGGAATACCGCGCGGCCGACGTCGTGAAGGTCGACATGCTGATCAACGGCGACAAGGTCGACGCGCTGTCGGTCATCGTGCACCGTTCGCAAAGCCAGTATCGCGGCCGCGAAGTGGCGTCGAAAATGCGTGAACTCATTCCGCGTCAAATGTACGACGTCGCGATTCAGGCCACCATCGGCGCGAACATTATCGCGCGCGAGAACATTAAAGCGTTGCGTAAGAACGTGCTGGCAAAATGCTACGGCGGCGACATTTCTCGTAAGAAGAAGCTGCTGGAAAAGCAAAAGGCAGGCAAGAAGCGAATGAAGCAGGTGGGATCGGTCGAGATTCCGCAAGAGGCTTTCCTCGCGATCCTGCGTGTCGAAGACAAATAAGACGAACAACGGAACCCTATGAATTTTGCGCTGATTCTTTTTGTGCTCGTCATTTTGACGGGCGTCGCATGGGTCGCAGACAAACTGGTTTTCATGCCGCAACGGCGCCGCGCGGCGGAAGCCGCGGTCGCCGAGTTCGACCGCCAGCAGGCACGCATCGGCGAGCGTTTCGCCGACGAAAACGCGGCGCAAACGCGCGCGCGTCTGCGTGACGACAAGCTGCGTCAACCGTGGTGGCTCGAGTATTCAGCGAGCTTTTTCCCGGTGATTCTGGTGGTGTTCGTGGTGCGCTCGTTCGTGGTCGAGCCGTTCAAGATTCCTTCGGGTTCGATGGTGCCGACGCTGCTGGTGGGCGACTTCATCCTCGTGAATAAATTCGACTACGGCATCCGTCTGCCGATCACCAACACGAAGATCACCGAAGGCCGTCCGCTCCAACGCGGCGACGTGGTGGTGTTCCGCTACCCGAAAGACGAATCGGTCGACTACATCAAGCGCGTGATCGGCCTGCCGGGCGACACCGTTGCGTATCAGGACAAGCAGCTCACGATCAACGGCAAGCCGGTGCCGGAAACGCCGCTGCCCGATTACCTCGACGACGAACGCATGGGTTACGCGAAGCAGTTCGAAGAAGATATCGACGGCCGCAAGAACGCGATTCTGAACAATTCGGCCGTGCCGCCGTTCATCGTCGGCGCCGAAGATTATCCGTATCGCGATAACTGCACGTACAACGCACGCGGCGTGATCTGCAAGGTGCCGCCGGGCAACTACTTCATGATGGGCGACAACCGCGATAACAGCGCGGATAGCCGTTACTGGGGCTTCGCGCCGGACAAGAATGTCGTGGGCCGCGCGTTTTTTATCTGGATGAACTTCAGCAATCTGAAACGCATCGGCTCATTCAACTGAGTTCGTGTGCGTCGATTGCACGACACGCCGCGCGGTTGGCCTTCGCCAGGTCACGTGAGCCGCGGCGTGTTATCACGCTACTTTAAGATCCCGCGGTAACGTCGCTTCACCACGCTTTTTCCGCTGGCCGTCCCGCGTTTTCGCCGGGTCTGGCGCCCGCGTTATACTCTGCCCATGCCCCTATCTCCGTTGGAAAGCCGTCTGCGCTACGAATTTCGCAATGCGGAATTGTTGCGCCAGGCTTTAACGCACCGCAGTCATAGCTCCACGCATAACGAACGGCTCGAGTTTCTCGGCGATTCCGTTCTGAATTGCGCGGTGGCTGCGCTTTTGTTCCAACGTTTCGGCAAACTGGACGAGGGCGACCTGTCGCGCGTCCGCGCCAATCTGGTCAAACAGCAGTCGCTTTACGAAATCGCTCAGGCCCTCAATATCTCCGAAGGCCTGCGGCTGGGGGAAGGCGAGTTGCGCAGCGGCGGCTTCCGCCGCCCCTCGATCCTCGCTGACACGCTCGAAGCGGTGCTGGGCGCAGTGTTTCTCGACGGCGGCTTCGAAGCCGCTCAGACGGTCATCAAGCGCCTTTACGTGCCCATTCTGGATCACATCGACCCACGCACGCTCGGCAAGGACGCCAAGACGCTGCTGCAGGAGTATCTGCAAGGCCACAAGATCGCTCTGCCGACCTACACGGTCGTCGCCACGCATGGTGCGGCGCACAATCAACAATTCGAAGTCGAATGCACGGTGCCGAAACTGGACGTGAAAGTCTCCGGTTCCGGCGCGAGCCGTCGTGCGGCGGAGCAGGCGGCGGCCAAGAAAGCGCTCGACGAAGTGATGGCCGCGGCGCCTGCCGTGGTAGCCAAGCCCAAGCGCTCGAAAGGCGCTCGCGCGGCGAAGAACGCCGAGCCGGAAATCGTGCCCGGCGTGACCGGTGTGCAGGCCGCGCTGGATTTGCGCAGCCCGGATCGCAAGAACGAGCGCGGAGCGGGGCGCGGTGAGTCCCGCGCCGCCGCCGCGGCGGAACCGGTAGCCGAACGCACCCCGCTGACAGCCACCGCCGCGCCGTTGGCGGTGATTCGCGCCGCGCACGTGGAGTACAGCGGACAGGACAAAACCGAGCGCGCCGAGAAGGCAGAGAAGACGGCCGCTCACGTGGGCGACAAGTCCGCTGACAAAGCCGCAGCGGAGAAAGCCGCCGAAAAGTTCGACACCAAGGCCGCGGATGCGAAACCCGCCGAAGCCAAGTCCGCCGAAGCCAAACCAGAAGCCAAGCCGGAAGCCGCTGCGGTCCGCAGCGTCGACAAACACCGCAGCCGCGAAGCCACACCCGGTCCCGCCGTGCCCGTGCCAAGCGCAGCAGCGGCACCGACCGAACACGAACCCGGCGTAGCCGACGCGGTGCAAACGCGCGTCGCCGACGCGGGCCATTGATTGCCATCGGCGCGCCATTCCCGCGCGTCGATCTGAAACTTGCCGTAGCCCGAATATGAACGCTCCCACTCCCACTGGTTTTCGCTGCGGCATGGTCGCGATCGTCGGCCGCCCCAACGTCGGCAAGTCCACGCTGATGAACGCGCTGGTCGGCCAGAAAGTCAGTATCACGTCGCGCAAGGCGCAGACCACGCGCCATCGCATCACGGGCATTCATACGCTCGAAGACGCGCAATACATTTTCGTTGACACGCCGGGTTTCCAGACCAAGCACAGCGGCGCACTGAACCGTTCGCTCAATCGCGCGGTCACGTCCACGCTGACTTCGGTCGATGCGATCCTGTTCGTAATCGAAGCTGGCCGTTTCGGCCCGGACGACCAGAAGGTGCTCGACCTGATCCCGCCGTCGGTGCCCACGCTGCTGATCGCGAACAAGCTGGACCGCGTGTCGGATAAGGATTCGCTGTTCCCGTTCATGCAGCAGGTCAGCGCGCTGCACGAGTTCGCCGAGATCGTGCCGCTGTCGGCGAAGAATTCCGACGACATCAAACGTCTGATGGCGACCGTCAAGCCGTTCCTGCCGGAAGGCGCGCCGATCTACGGCGACGACGACCTGACCGATCGCAGCGAGCGCTTCCTCGCGGCGGAAATCCTGCGCGAGAAAGTGTTCCGCTGGACTGGCGACGAACTGCCCTACACGAGCACCGTGCTGATCGACAAGTTCGAAACCGAAGGGCGCCTGCGCCGCATTTTCGCGACCATCATGGTCGACCGCGACACGCACAAGGCGATGATCATCGGCCAGAAGGGCGCCAAGCTGAAGCAGATCAGCACCGAAGCGCGCCTCGACATGGAAAAGCTGTTCGACGGTCCGGTGTATCTGGAAACCTTCATCAAGGTGAAGAGCGGCTGGGCCGACAATGAAGCCGGGCTCCGTGCGTATGGGTACGAATGACGCGTGGATGACGCTGAATTCCGACGCTGACCCGGACGATTCGGAGCCGGCAGTGCCGGCACGTGAGCCGTCCAAACCCGCTCGTAGCACCCGAAAGTCCTCGACTAAAAGCGCCCAGGGCGCCGAAGGCGAACCACGTAAAGCGCCGCCTCGCCGCGCTCCGCGCACCTCCGCGTCCGACTACCGGATCGCGGAGCAACCCGCCTTCGTTCTCCATAGTTATCCGTATCGCGAGACCAGTCTGATCATCGACGTGCTCTCGCGCGATCATGGCCGCCTCGCGCTCGTCGCGAAGGGCGCGAAGCGCCCGCACTCTGCGCTGCGCGGCGTGTTGCAGACATTTCAGCCGCTCGCGCTGTCGTGGTCGGGCAAATCCGAAGTGCGCACGCTGACCGGCGCCGAATGGGTCGGCGGCATGTTGCCGCTGGCCGGCGACGCGCTGCTGTGCGGCTTCTACGTCAACGAACTGCTGGTCAAGTTCTGCGCGCGCGAAGATCCGCATCCGCAACTGTTCCATCACTACGTCGTCACGATGACGCGTCTCGCGCACGACGAGCCGCCCGTGCAGGTGCTGCGTTCGTTCGAGCGCGTGCTGCTGCGCGAAACCGGCTACGCGATGGCGCTGGATCGCACCGTCGCGCGCAAAGCGGTGCTGGCCGAAGGCCGCTACGTGTTCGACCCGGAGCGCGGCGTGCGCGAAGCCTCCGACGATCTGCCCGCGCAATGGCCGGTAATCGCGGGGCAAACCTTGCTCGACATGGAACAGGACGATTACCATCGAGCGCAGACCGTGGCGCAAAGCAAAACGCTGATGCGCTTTCTGCTCAACACTTACCTTGGCGGCACGCCGCTCGCGACGCGCCAGATCCTGATCGACTTGCAGAACTTATGAGCTTCTTTCTTACGTCGCCGAATGTGATTGACCTGGGCGTGAATATCGATCACGTCGCCACGCTGCGCAACGCGCGCGGCACGTCCTATCCCGATCCGATCCGCGCCGCGCTGATGGCCGAAGAGGCCGGCGCCGATGTCATCACCCTGCATCTGCGTGAAGACCGCCGCCATATCGTCGACGCCGACGTGCACAAGCTGCGCCCGCTCCTGAAGACGCGCATGAATCTCGAATGCGCGGTCACCCAGGAGATGCTCGACATCGCGTGTGAAGTCCAGCCGCACGACGTCTGCCTCGTGCCGGAAAAGCGTCAGGAGCTGACGACGGAAGGCGGCCTCGATGTCGCCGGCCAGTTCGAAGCGGTGCGTGCCGCATGCAAGCAGCTCGCCGACGCGAACTCGCGCGTGTCGCTCTTCATCGATCCGGACGAAACGCAGATTCGTGCCGCGCACGAAGCGGGCGCGCCGGTGATCGAACTGCACACCGGACGTTACGCCGAAGCCCACGATCCCGCCGAACAGGAGCGCGAATTCGAGCGCGTGGTTCGTGCCGTCGAATTCGGCGCGACACTCGGCATCAAGGTGAATGCGGGCCACGGCCTGCACTACACGAACGTGCAGCAGATCGCGGCGATCGAGGGCATCGACGAACTGAATATCGGCCACGCGATCGTCGCGCATGCGATCTTCGCCGGCTGGGACAACGCGGTGCGCGAGATGAAGGCGATCATGGTCGCCGCGCGTCTCGGCGCGCGCGCCTGATGCGACCCGACACGGCAGCCCGCGCATGACGATCTACGGCATCGGTACGGACATTGTTCAGGTGAGTCGCGTGGCCGCGGTCATGACGCGCACCAACGGCCGCTTCGCCGAAAAGGTGCTCGGCGCGGACGAACTGCGCGTCTATCACGCGCGGCAGGCGCGCTCAGCCGCGCGCGGGCTCGCGTTTCTCGCCACGCGGTTCTCGGCGAAAGAAGCATTCTCGAAAGCGATCGGCCTCGGCATGCATTGGCCGATGACCTGGCGCGCGCTGCAAACGCTCAACAAGCCGAGCGGCGAGCCCATGGTGGTTGCGTCCGGTGAATTGGCCGAATGGCTCGACGCGCGCGGCATCACGGCGCGCGTCACGATCAGCGACGAGCGCGATTACGCGGTGTCGTTCGTGATTGCGGAAACGACGCAAGCAGGTACGCCCGACAGCGTCGCCGAATAAAAAATACTTTTGAACGCGGCGCAGGCCGG
Organism: Paraburkholderia sp. RL17-373-BIF-A; assembly: GCF_046030175.1. Taxonomy (NCBI): domain Bacteria; kingdom Pseudomonadati; phylum Pseudomonadota; class Betaproteobacteria; order Burkholderiales; family Burkholderiaceae; genus Paraburkholderia; species Paraburkholderia sp. RL17-373-BIF-A. Next base: position 43,581 of record NZ_JARESO010000054.1, on the reverse strand, counting down.
CCGCGTCTCTCCTTGCCTCAGGCTTTTTTCCAGCGGAAATCGATGAAAACCATTCCCGGACCGGTGATGCTCGACGTGGTCGGCAAAACGCTGAACGACGACGACAAGCGCCGCCTTGCCCATCCGATGACCGGCGGCGTGATCCTGTTCGCGCGCCATTACGAGAGCCGCACGCAACTGATCGCGCTGACCGACTCGATCCGCGCGATCCGTGAGGATCTGCTGATCGCCGTCGACCACGAAGGCGGGCGCGTGCAGCGCTTTCGCACCGACGGCTTCACCGTGCTGCCTGCGATGGGCAAGCTCGGCACGTTGTGGGACAGCGATGTGCTGCACGCCACCAAAGTGACAACGGCCGTCGGCTATATCCTCGCGACGGAGTTGCGCGCGTGCGGCATCGACATGAGTTTCACGCCGGTGCTCGATCTGAACTATGGTCAATCGCAGGTGATCGGCGACCGCGCGTTCCACCGCGATCCGCGTGTGGTGACCTTGCTCGCCAAGAGCCTCAACCACGGACTCGCGCTGGCCGGCATGAGCAATTGCGGCAAGCATTTCCCGGGGCACGGCTTCGCACAGGCGGATTCGCATGTCGCTATGCCGGTCGACGACCGCTCGCTCGAGGAGATTCTGCGCGACGACGTGGCGCCGTACGACTGGCTCGGCTTGTCGTTGGGATCGGTGATTCCCGCGCATGTGATCTATCCGCAGGTCGATTCGAAGCCGGCGGGTTTTTCGCGCATCTGGCTGCAGGACATTCTGCGCAACAAGCTGCGCTTCGAAGGCGCGATTTTCAGCGACGATCTGTCGATGGAAGCCGCGCGCCAGGGCGGCACGCTGACCGAAGGCGCGAGCGCCGCGCTGCAAGCCGGCTGCGACATGGTGCTGATCTGCAATCAGCCGGACGAAGCGGAGAAGGTACTGGATGCGCTGCGCTTTACGCCGTCGAAGGAATCGCAACGGCGCTTGCAACGCATGCGGCCGCGGGGCAAGGCGTTGAAGTGGAGCAAGCTGGTCGCTGATCCGCAGTACCTGCAAGCGCAGGCGCTGTTGCGTAGCGCGTTTGCATAAGCCGCGAGAACAGTTGGCAAGCAAGTAAGAAAAACGGCGCCTTCAATGAAGGCGCCGTTTTTTTCAGCCAGGGCCGACCGCGAGCGATCGCAGAGGCACTCCACTCAATTCAAGCGCATGCGTTGCAGCTTGTTGTACAGCGTCTTCGGGCTGATGCCCAGCAGCGACGCCGCCCGGTGACGCGTACCGCCGACTGCGTCGAGCGTAGCGCGAATCAGCATTTCCTCGACGTCCGCGAGCGGCGTGCCCACGGTAACTTGCACGCGGCTGCCATTCAGATCGCGGCCGTTCGCCGAGCCCGCCTCATCGGCACGCAGCGATTCCAGCACGTCGCCGGACGCGTGATATGCGCGCCGCACGCGGTCCTGCAACTCGCGCACATTGCCCGGCCATTCATACGCGAGACACTCGCGCAGGAAGTTCGGCGCGACCTGCTTGGCGGTCTCCGCCGAGCCGCGCGTCAACCCTTCGTGATTCAATTCGTCGACCAACGCCTGGGCGATCAGCGCCGGATCTTCGCCGCGCTCGCGCAGCGGCGGCAGCGTGACGGCGGCCGCTTCGAGGCGCAGCGCCAGATCTTCGTGCAGGCTGCCGTCGGCCACCGCCGCACGCGGCGCCTTGCGTGTCGAGGCGATCAGCCGGAAGTCCGTCACCACCTGATTCGTGCCGCCGACCCGCATGAAGGTCTGCGAATCGAGCGCACGCAGCAGCGCTTCCTGCTGGGCGCGCGGCAACTCGGCGATTTCGTCGATGAACAGCGTGCCGCCGCTCGCCTGCTCGAACAGGCCGGGTTCGCGCTGCTCGGCGCCGTTGAACGCGCCGCGTTCGTGACCGAACAGCAGGCTGTCGAGCGAGCGTTGCGCGGCCGCGCTATTCGCGCTGCGGCAGTCGAATGTGATGAACGGACCTTTACGGCGCCGGCTCATGTCGTGCATCGTGCGCGCCGCGATCTGCTTGCCGGTGCCGGTTTCGCCGGAAATCAGCACGGCGGCTTCGGTCGGCGCGATATGTTCGATCGTGTCGTAGACGTGCTGGATCGCACCGCTGCGGCCGAGCATCGAGCCGAACCGGCCGAGTTGACGCAGCGACGCGCGCAGCGTCTGCACTTCTTCGGTCAGTTCGTACGGCCGCGGGATACGCGCGAGCAGGCTGCGCAAACGCGGAATGTTGACCGGCTTGAGCAGGTAGTCCCAGATGCCGTGCCGCAAACCCTCGATCGCGCTTTCCACTGTCGCATTGCCGGTCATGACGATCACGGGCAAGGCGCCGCCGGGCGGATGCGCGGGGAGGTGTTGCAGCAGGTCGAGTCCGCTGCCGTCCGGCAGGTTCAGGTCGACCAGCACGACGTCGGGAATGAAGCGTGTCAACGCGGCCCGGGCCTCCGCGATCGTGGTCGCGGTGTCGACGGAGAAGCCGTCGGCGGCGAGGATGGCGGACAGGCCTGACAGGCTATTAGGATCGTCTTCAACAATCAGGGCGTGTGGCATGGCGAGCGCAATTTTTAGATGGATGGAATACCCGATGCGCTGCGCCGATACGTTGGCGCGCGGCACGGGCGCGATGCTGGCCGGTACTGTCGGTCGAATTCCGAGTCGAATCCAGCGCCGCGCGCGCAACCTTGGCTCGCGCGGCGCAAGAGCGGCCGCGTCTGAGGTAGACAGGTCGTCCGGCGCGCGCACCAAGCACGGCACCGGGCAGAAAAGCGGCGATTCGACTCAAGTCGTTCAGGTCCTTTGCGTTATTAATTTGGGAGTCCGTCCTGACGTTTTGTAAGCACAGACGGACGCCTGTATTTCCTTCACTCGGGCGGTCAGAAATCCCGGTTGCTGTCGAAGAAGCGGCGTACTTCGAGTTCCGCTTGTTCGCGCGTCTTGCCGTAACGTTCCTGGATCAGGCCGGCGAGCTTGTCAGCGCGACCTTCGGCCTTGGTCAACTCGTCGTCCGTGAGTTCACCCCATGCCGTCTTGGCTTTGCCAACCATCTGCTTCCACTTGCCTTCAGCGATGTCGTTATTCATGTCGCATCTCCGGAGTTGAAGAAAATAAAGCCGTACTGGCCTGTATCCAGAGAGAAGCATGGACCGTGCCACGATAATTTATTTAAACTTATCAATGATTTGGTGACCGACATACGGGAAATTTGAGGTTGCGGTGTGGCAATTTCGAGAAGATCGCCGGTAAAGTTTTCCTCAACCATACACGGCAGCGCAAAAAAGAAAAAGCGCCCAAATTGGGCGCTTTTTTTGCCATTTTTTTCGCAGCGCCCGGCTTGGGGCGCTGGATTCAGGCGAGCAGGGCGCTTAAGCGCGGCTGCGGTACTCGTGCGTACGTGTGTCGATTTCGATCTTGTCGCCGATGTTGCAGAAGAGCGGCACTTGCAGTTCGAAGCCGGTGTTCAGCTTGGCGTTCTTCAACACCTTGCCCGACGACGTGTCGCCCTTGACTGCCGGTTCCGTGTAGATGATCTCGCGGACCAGCGTGGTCGGCAGTTCGACCGAGATGGCTTTCTCGTTGTAGAACACGACTTCGCAAGCCATACCGTCTTCGAGGTAATGGAGGGCGTCGCCCATCATTTCGCCTTCGACTTCGAACTGGTTGTAGTCGGCGTCCATGAACACGTACATCGGGTCGGCGAAGTACGAGTAGGTAACTTCCTTGCGTTCCAGCACGACGACGTCGAACTTGTCGTCGGCCTTGTACACGCTTTCCATGCCTGCGCCGGTCAGCAGGTTCTTGAACTTCATCTTGACGACGGCGGAGTTGCGGCCCGATTTGTTGTATTCGGCCTTTTGCACAACCATTGCGTCTGCGCCGATCATCACGACGTTGCCGGTGCGGAGTTCCTGTGCGGTCTTCATAAAACTGTCCTGTACGAAATTAGTAGCTTCAACTTGTGCTCAACGGCATACGGCGCAAGCGGCTTCGGCGCTTTGCTCACCGCGCGCCGCGCCGCCGAAGCGGCTCGGCGGGTCGCGAGCGAGTCAAGCGTGGCCGGCTTGCCGCGGGGAGCGGCGCGAGCGCCGCAAACCCGCGGTCTCTGCCATTCCCAGCAATCCGTTACCTGCTTTTTACCCGGTGCGGGCGTGTACACGAGTGGCGCCGATTCGCAACATACGTCCCTTTTTTGACATTCCACCTATCACGCTTTGATATTGGGGAAAGGTGTTGCATCTTGCGATGCCGGGTTGGCGAGCCGCTCAAACGAGTTGACCGGATTCCGCCATTGCGATCGGGCCGCGCTTGCGTCGTCGGCCGTTGGATAACCGCTTATTTTAACTGAGTTTTTGCGAACAAGGCCAGATTTCCAGCGAGGTCGCCCACTTGAGCCAGTTCGCCGGCCCAATCGGCTGCGCGTTGCCTGAGCGCCGGCAAGTGACGCTGGAATTCCGCCCAGTCCGGCCGACCCGTGCCGTTCCACGCGTGCCAGAAACGCGCAAGGGCGTCGCGGGCGTCGGCGGGCAGAGTGCGCGCGTAGTGCGCGAGCGCGGCGTCGAGCTTCGGCAGATGGGCGTCGTCGGCTTGCGGGTAGATATGCCAGACGAAGGGTTTGGCGGCCCATTGGGCGCGCACGAACGAATCCTCGCCGCGCACGAAATTGATGTCGCTTGCCCACAGCAGCGCGTCGTAGCCGGGCGGGTCGGTAAAGGCGAGGGCATGTGCGCTGAGGTTGCCGCGCACCGCGTGAGCGCCGGCGGCGAACGCGGGCAGTTCGAAAAAGCGCGCGACCGCGCCTGAAACGCGGCCTTCGGGCACGAGCAGGACGACCGGGTCCGCGCTATCGCGCCATTGTTCGAGCAGACTGTCGGCGGCGGGGTTCTCGTAGGCGAACAGCGAGACGACGGTGGCCGCGGCGGGCGGCGGCGCGTGGCCTGTGGTCTGTTGCCACCATGCTCCGCGCGCGGTGGGCGATGCTTCAAAAGCCGCGCGCGCGCCGTCGAGATGCCGTTCCTTCAGCACGCCGCCGGTGCCGGGGCCGAGTCCGGGGAAAAAGAATGTCTTGGTCAGCGGATAGCGCGGATGAGGCGAGGGCTGCAGATGAAAATCCGCGACCCAGTCCTCGGCACTCAGATATTCGAGGTTGAACCACACCGGCGTACGTTCGCGCGCCGCCATCGCGGCGACATAGATGGACGGGAGTTCGCAGCCAAACGCCTCGATCACGACGTCGGCGACTTCGAGCCTATCGCCCGCATGAGCCGGCTCATGCCAGTGTTCGACGACGATGCCGCCGACCGTCTGGCGAGCGTGCTCCAGCGTCAGCGACGGGCACAGCTTCTGGAACGCATGCAGGTCGTCGACGAACACGCGCACCTGCCAGCCGTGCTCGCTCGCAAGCTGGCGCGCGAGGCGCCAGCACACGCCGATGTCGCCGAAATTGTCGATCACCGCGCAGAAGATGTCGCAGGCGATCGCCGTGGGCGTGTCAGCGGCCTGCTCGGAATGGGGCGTAGCGGAAGACATGATGGCCTGGGTCGCGGATTCGAACGGATGGAAGGAGTGGGGGGCGATGCGAGTGATGCGTCGGTGCCGCGCTGCGTTGCGCGCCGACCCACGGCTGCCGACGCGTCGCCCGATTCAAGGCAACAGCGTTCGGACGCACGCGGAATGTTCTAAACTGGCGATTCTAAAGCACTCGTTCACGATTGCGCGCGCAAGGCGTCCTGCGGTTCGTCCCGGCGCGCGGCACGCAGAGCAAGGCTTCGCGAGAACGTCCCACCTCAACCGATTCTGCATGACCGAACCCGAAGCAACCGACGCTTTCGAGCCGAAAAAAGTGCTCGCCCAACTGCCGCATCTGCCCGGCGTCTATCGCTATTACGATACGCACGGCGCGGTGCTTTACGTGGGCAAGGCGCGCGATCTGAAGAAGCGCGTCTCGAGCTACTTCACCAAGACGCTACTGTCGCCGCGCATCGCGATGATGGTGACGCGCATTGTGCGCATCGAGACGACCGTGACGCGCTCCGAGGCCGAAGCGCTGCTGCTCGAAAACAACCTGATCAAGGCGCTCGCGCCGCGCTACAACATTTTGTTTCGCGACGACAAGTCGTATCCCTACCTCAAGCTGACCGGCCACAAGTTTCCGCGCATGGCGTATTACCGTGGCGCTGTGGATCGCAAGAATCAGTACTTCGGTCCGTTTCCGAGTGCGTGGGCGGTGCGCGAGAGCATCCAGATTCTGCAGCGCGTGTTCCAGTTGCGCACCTGTGAAGACTCCGTGTTCAATAACCGCACGCGGCCTTGTCTGCTGCATCAGATCGGCCGCTGCACGGCGCCGTGCGTCGCGGCGATCAATGAAGAAGACTACGCGCGCGACGTCGCCAACGCATCGCGCTTTCTGCTCGGCCGCCAGGGCGAGGTGATGAAGGAACTCGAGCAGAAGATGCACGCCTTCGCCAGCGAGCTGAAGTTCGAGCAGGCCGCGGCGGTGCGTAACCAGATGAGTTCGCTGTCGACGGTGCTGCACCAGCAGGCGATCGAAGTCGGCAGCGACAGCGACGTCGATATTCTCGCGGTGGTCGCGCTGGGCGGTCGCGTGTGCGTGAATCTGGCGATGGTGCGCGGCGGACGGCATTTAGGCGACAAGGCGTATTTCCCGGCGCATGTCGAAAGCGCGTTGACGGCTGATGAGGGCGGATTGGAAGACGACGGCGCGGCGTTGACCGATACCGCTATCGAGTCCGGTTCGCTCTCGGAAGACAACGCGGGCGGTGAGGCGGAGTCGGCCGATGCCGCCGATGCGCTCGCGATCGCGCAAGAGATGCCATCGGAAGACGAAGAGGACGACGCGTCCGATGAAGCCGACGACGCACCCGACGAAGACGACGCACTCGGGGAAGCCGATTCCGAACCCACGAAACCGCGCAAAGGCCGCGCAACCGGGGGGATCGAAGCCGAAGTCCTCGAAGCGTTCATCGCCCAGCATTACCTGGGCAATCGCGTGCCGCCGGTGCTGGTAGTCAGCCACGCACCCGCCAACCGCGAACTGGTCGACGTGCTGATCGAGCAGGCCGGCCACAAGGTCACCGTGCTGCGCCAGCCGCAAGGCCAACGGCGCGCCTGGCTCGCCATGGCCGAGCAGAACGCGCGGCTCGCGCTCGCGCGCCTGCTCTCGGAGCAGGGCTCACAACAAGCCCGCACGCGCGCGCTGACCGACACGCTCGGCATGGAGTGCGACGATCTCGCACATCTGCGCATCGAATGTTTCGACATCAGCCACACGATGGGGGAGGCGACGCAGGCGTCGTGCGTGGTGTATCACCATCACAAGATGCAGTCGTCGGAATACCGCCGCTACAACATCACCGGCATTACGCCCGGCGACGATTACGCCGCGATGCGCCAGGTGCTCACGCGCCGCTACGAGAAGATGGTCGAGCAAGCCGCCGCGAATGCCGCTGAAGAAGCCGCGGAGTTGCAAAGCGACGCGGCCGCCGATCCGTCGCTCACGCCGGACGCCGCGGAGCCGGTCGCGGCCGGCGGCATCCTGCCGACTATCGTGCTGATCGACGGCGGCAAGGGCCAGGTCGAAATCGCGCGCCAGGTGTTCACGGAACTGGGTCTCGATACCGGCATGCTGGTCGGCGTCGCGAAGGGCGAGGGACGCAAGGTCGGCCTCGAAACCCTGATTTTCGCCGACGGCCGCGCGCCGCTCGAACTCGGCAAGGAAAGCGCCGCACTCATGCTGGTCGCACAGATCCGCGACGAAGCGCACCGCTTCGCCATCACCGGCATGCGCGCGAAGCGCGGCAAGACGCGTCAGACCTCGCGGCTCGAAGAACTCGAAGGGGTGGGCGCGAAGCGGCGTCAGCGTTTGCTCGCGCGCTTTGGGGGACTGCGCGGCGTGGTTGCCGCCAGTGTCGAAGATCTGGCGAGCGTCGAAGGCATTTCGCAGGCGCTCGCGGAGCAGATTTACCGGCAATTGCACTGATCGCGGCGGCTTCAGCCGTCCGCTCAGCCACCTTCGAGGGGCGCTGCCGCGGCGCGCGCGGCCGGCCCGGCGCGCCGCTTTGCTTGTGGCAGGCCTTGTGACACGGCACAATTGCATCTCCCTTGTCAGACGCTGCGCCTGCCCATGCCGTTTAATTTCCCGATTTTCCTGACTTGGCTGCGGATCGTCCTGATCCCGCTCGTCGTCGGTGTGTTCTATTTGCCCGACATGATGATGAGCCCCGCGCACCGCAATCTGGCGGCCGCGACCATCTTCATTCTGGCGGCGCTGACCGACTGGTTCGACGGCTTTCTGGCGCGCAAGTGGAATCAGACCTCGGCATTCGGCGCGTTCCTCGATCCGGTCGCCGACAAGCTGATGGTGACCGCCGCGTTGCTGGTGCTCGTGCAACTCGCGCGAATCGATTCGGCGATCGCGCTCGTGATCGTCGGGCGCGAGATCGCGATCTCGGCGCTGCGCGAATGGATGGCGCAAATCGGCGCATCGAAGAGCGTCGCGGTGAATTCGCTCGGCAAGTTCAAGACGGTTTGTCAGATGGTGGCGATCCCCATGCTGCTGTTCTACGGGCCGCTGTCGTTCGGCGGCGGCGTGGTGGTCGATACGCGTGTGTGGGGCTTGTGGCTCATCTATCTGGCCGCGTTCCTGACGATCTGGTCGATGCTCTATTACATGAAGCTCGCATGGCCGCAGATTCGCGAACGGGGCGGTGTGGCCTGAGTTTTCGTCGTGGTGGAGGGCGCCCGGCGCGTGTCCGAACTTCGCTGGCGCATGAGTGAAATTTGTTCGGTAAAAGAGATACGCAAAAGGGGTTGACACGTTTCAGTCGTTTCTCCATAATCTCGTTTCTCCGATGCACGCAGCTCGAAACATCGGTGGCAGTAAAGAGTAGTTGCAGTAACAAGGCAGCAGATAGCACGGCAAAAGCAGCACAATGCGGGAGTAGCTCAGTTGGTAGAGCGCAACCTTGCCAAGGTTGAGGTCGCGAGTTCGAGCCTCGTCTCCCGCTCCAAATTTTTGAAGCAACGCGTTGTTTGGCAAGTAATAGTGCAAGGCGTTGTGAAGCAGTTCAATGCGGGAGTAGCTCAGTTGGTAGAGCGCAACCTTGCCAAGGTTGAGGTCGCGAGTTCGAGCCTCGTCTCCCGCTCCATACATAAGGGGAAGCAACGCTTCCCTTTTTGTTTGGTGGCCCGGTCCATCCGGTTGTCCGCTAAACAAAATCTGCGAATCTGTTGCTAGGTTCCAGTCCGCTTGCGGCGCGATAGCAAAGCGGTTATGCAGCGGCCTGCAAAGCCGTTTAGGCCGGTTCGACTCCGGCTCGCGCCTCCAGTAGTTGATGTAAAGAAAAGCCCCGACTTGTCGGGGCTTTTCTTTTTTCGGCGTCGGTTTCTCTGGCGGAGTTGATACATATGCTGACGTGGCAGCAGTTCTCTTTGCTTCTGCTAATCGCGCCGGCAGCCGGGTTGATTCTCTGCGTTGCCGTTATCGTGACGGATGTGGCGCACAATTCGTGGTTCGCGCTTCATCACCCGATCCGGATGGACCTGTATCTCTCGCAGATCGTCTTTCTACTGTTCATCGCGTTCACGGTCCGTACGGCCGGGCGAGGGGCTGTGAACCGGCGCACTGCGCTGCACGTGATCGATTGAACAGCGCGCCTGCTTTACGTCATTGCTTGTCCACACCGAGGCTGCATGTACCTACAACTCACCGGCACCCACGTTCGCCTGCTCGGCTCGATGCATCTCTTTCCGGCGACAAGCCGAAGAACCCCGCCGTGGATTGCCGAAGCGTATGACTGGGCGGAAGCGCTCGTCTTTGAGTCCGATCCGCCGACGATCCTGCCGTTTCTGAAGGCCGACCGACGAGGCGGCGCGGAGCAACTGCAGCCCTTGCTATCCGCCGACGCATGGCAGCAACTTCACGCGGCATGGCCCGTTGAAGGGCCGCTTGCGCCGCTCACCGATCTTCGTCCGTGGGCCGCGTTGATCGTCGCGCCGACGCTGTTCCAACAAGTCGTCGAAGGTGTCGAGCCGCGCATGCTGCGCTCGGCGATTACGCAGGCCAAGCCCTATCGCTATCTCGAGAGCGCGCAGGAGGTAGCGGCGGCGCTCGAATCGATTCCGCTCGACGCCGTCGGCGCGGCGCTCGGCTTGCTGATGTCAGACCTCGACGAACCGCAGCGCACGCTCGAGCGCATGCACGCGGCCTGGCTGGAGGGCGATCTGCTTGCCGTGCACCAGATCGCCATCGATTCGCCGATGTTCAATCTGCCGGGCATCCGGCATGCGATTCTCGACGAGCGCAATCGCGCATGGGCGGCGCGCTTGACTGAGGTCCTCACGCGGCCGGAGCGCACGTTGGTGGTCGTCGGCGCGCTGCATCTGTGCGGCCCCGGCAATCTGATCGACTGTCTCGCGCGGCCCGTCGAGCCGGTCTTTGCCAACCCATAGCAAAGCCGTCGCCGCGCGAGCGTGGCAGCCTGATGCGGCCTGCATCGGTTCGAAAGCGGTCCGGCTCGCACGCGATCCGAGGGAACTCTCGCGCCGGGGTTTTGCCCCAAGGTAAAGCACGTCGCTATACACTACCCGCCTACCACTTCGGCCACGCCGGTCGCCCTAGGGAATACAACATGCATGTGCCACCGACGCCCAGTAACGAAAGCGCCCGTCTCGACACCCTGCGTGCGCTGCATATTCTCGATACGTTGCCGGAAGAGCGCTTCGATCGTCTGACCCGGCTCGCCAAGCGACTCTTCAGTGTGCCCATCGCGCTCGTGAGTCTGGTCGATGCGGACCGTCAATGGTTCAAGTCGTGTGTCGGCCTGAAGACGAGCGAGACCTCGCGTGACGTATCATTCTGCGCGCACGCGATTCTCGGCGACGAAATCATGATGGTGCCCGACACGCTCGCGGACGAGCGGTTTCACGACAATCCGCTCGTCACGGACAACCCGAATATCCGTTTCTACGCCGGCTGTCCGCTCACGGTGCCCAACGGCAGCAAGCTCGGCACGCTCTGTCTGATCGACACCAAGCCGCGCGGCCTCGACGAAGAAGAGCGCGAATTGCTGCGCGATCTGGCGCGCATGGCCGAGCAGGAGTTGGCGGCGGTGCAGTTGGCCACGCTCGACGATTTGACGCTGCTGTCGAACCGGCGCGGTTTCGAGGCACTAGCGCAACATGCGCTGAACGTTTGCAAGCGGATGCACAAACCGGCATCGCTGCTGTTCTTCGACCTGAACGATTTCAAGCAGATCAACGACACGCTCGGCCACGCCGAAGGCGATCGCGCGCTGAAGACCTTCGCCGACGTCTTGCGCACCGCGTTGCGCGAAAGCGATGTGATCGGGCGGCTCGGCGGCGATGAGTTCGTCGTGCTGCTCACCGATACGGACAGCGGCGCCACGCAGGAAGTGACGCAGCGTCTCACGCAGTTGCTGGCCGAGCGCAATGCCGAAGCGCAGCGTGGCTATGACATCCGCTATAGCGTCGGGCAGATTCAATACGATTCTGCCCGGCACCAATCGATTGCCGAACTGCTGGCGGCCGCCGACGCCGCGATGTACAGCCACAAACAGGCATCGAAGGCGCGCGCGGTCCATCGCAACTGAGCGCGGCACGGCGGCGAAAAAAACCGTCGCGCGCGGCATAATCACGCATCGCCGCTCTCCGTGCGGTGCGACTCTTTCTTTAGAACGTTGTCATGACTGAACCGCAGCAAACCGCCGCCACGCGGCTGGCGCAACTTGATTGGCGCTGGAAATCCTTCGACGACCTCACGGGCATCGAGGTCTATACGATGCTGGGCGCACGCAGCACGGTGTTCGTCATCGAGCAGAACTGCTTGTATGGCGATATCGACGGGCTCGATATGGATGCGTGGCATCTGCTGGTCTATGGCCCCGATGAAAAACGGCCGGCGCTCGCGGGTTATCTGCGCGTGCTGTTGCCCGATGCGGACGACGCCGATATCCGCATCGGCCGTGTGCTCACGACCGCTGAATTCCGTGGCATCGGTCTGGGCAACGCGATGCTCGAACGGTCGCTGCCGCACATTCGCGCGCAGTGGCCCGGCACGCCGATTCGTTTGCATGCGCAGGCGCATCTGCAAGCCTTCTATGGTGCGTTCGGCTTCGCGCCCGTTTCGGAGATTCACGAAGAAGACGGCATCCCGCATGTGTGGATGCGGTCGGCCTGAAGCGGCTACCGCATACAGAGCCCGGCGCGGGCGCGCCGGGTTGTCAATCGAATCGTAGAGTCAGTGCTGGCCGCGCGCCGGCGCCGAAGCCGTGGGCGCTAGGGTCTGCCTGGCTTTCGCACGCTGTTCGCCACGCAAGCGTCCGCGCGCCGACAGCCGCATCCAGTGACGCAAGGCGAGCAGCGCGCCGATCACGCTCATCATCGAACCCGGAATCCACAGCAACAGTCCACCGATCTGTTGATCGCGCATCGGGCTCAACCACGTGAACGCGCGGCCACAGATCGAGTAGATCGGATACAACTCGCGCGGCGTGAAGAAGATGAAGGCGCCGAGAATGATCTGCGGCGGAATCGCGGCGATCACCACCAGCACGCGCTTGCCCGGCGACAGACGCGCCGGCGGCGCGGGACGCGGATCGAGCACGAGCCACCAGAACAGCAGGCCGTCGATCACCATGCTCCAGTTCATCACGCGATAGAGCCGCCAGTCGAGCATCGCCATGAAATGAATCGGCGACATCAGCCAGAAGTAGATCAGCCCGACAAACAGCGTCACCGCGACCACGGGATGCATCACTACGTCGAGCAGCTTGCGCACCACCGGTGTTTCCAGCGCGGGCCGCACGAAGCGCTGCCGCCAGCCGAACGGAATCCCCGCGCGCAACGCCGCGCCAGGATACGACAGCGCGATAAAGAACGGTCCGAGGTGATGCAGCACCAGATGCTGCGCGCGATGCATGAAGAACTCATGCTCGAAGAAATAGTCGAGCCGCGTATGCAACGCGACATACAACGCCACCAGCCCAAACCAGAAGGAGATGCGCCGCGCGACCGTCACCTTCGCTTTACGCGCGCCGCGCACGAACAGGATCGCGGGCACCAGCAGCGCGATCACGACGGTCGGCGAGAACTCCCAGGGATCGAGCCAGTAGAGCAGATTCATCGCGGCACGTTACCTGGTTACTTGGTTTGCGCCGGCGACTTGACGGCGAACGGCGTGTCGAGTGTTTCGCCGTCGGAGAACTTGAGCGTGAGATGCACGGTGTCACCCGGCGCGACCTTGTGCTTCGCATCTTCGAGCATCACGTGATAGCCGCCGGGCGCGATGGCGACCTGGCCATGCGCGGGCACCGTCAGCTTGTCGACCATCACCATCTTCTGCGACGAACCGTTCGACACGGTCTGATGCAGCATCGCGTCGCCGTAGTCGTTGCTGGAGATATCGACGAGGTCGACCGGTTTGTCGCTCGCATTGACGAGCGTCACATAGCCGGCGGCGGGCAGGTTGTTGGGCAGCCAGCGGACCCACGCGTCTTTCGCGCTGATCGCGTTGGCGCCCGCCGCTTGCGCGGTCGATGCGGCACCGAACGAAAGGGCGAGGGCGCAACTCAGTGCAGCGAACGTTTTGATCTTGATCGACATGGTTGAACTCGGGAAAGGTCAGGAACGGTCATCGATGATGCGGCGCAGGTCTTGTGCGATCGCATCGGGCGTGTCGTGATCGGTGGCCAGCAGGCGCGCGTGGCCCTCGCTGTCGAACACGTAGACGGCGGAACTATGGGTGACTTCATAGTTGCCGGAAGGGTCGCGCTTTTCCATCTGATAGGCGACGCGGTAACGCTTGGCGAGCGACTCGATCTGCCAGTCGGTGCCGGTCAGCCCCTCGGCATGTTTCGAGTCGAAGGCGCCGACGTAGTCGTGCAAGGCCTGCGCCGTATCGCGCGCGGGATCGACAGTGATGAACAGGATCCGCACCTTCTGCGCGTCGGGGCCGAGCTTGCCGAGCACCTGCATCAGCCGGCCCATCGTTTCAGGACAGACGTCCGGGCAATGTGTGTAGCCGAAATAAACGAGCGAGGCGCGGCCCTTGAACGAATCGCCGTTGACGGGCCGGCCATCGTCGCCGGTCAGCTTGAAATCGAGGTCAGGCAAGTGACCGGTCACATTGGTCAATTGCCACGTTTCCGTGCGATGCGTGCAGCCGGCGAGCGCCGTCAGCGCGCCGAGCATGACCGTCGCCGCAAACAGGCGCGCGGACCACGGCCTGCGTGAAATTGCGGGGTGCAGTTGCAGGTGCCGGGATGAGAAGATCGGGAACAAAGCAGGGTTCAGTGACTCGATTGAATTGCGGCGCCGCTCGATGCGCGTGTGGCGCGTGCGCGGTCATAGTGTGCAAATATGGTCGTAACGGCAATGATCCGCGTGGCAGCGACTTTAGCGCAAATTGGCCGATGGCGTCGCGCAGAGCCCACGGGCGGGCGGTTTGCGAGGCAATTTGACGCAGGCGGCTGAAAGCTGGGTGAAGCCCGATTGTTCCCGTTTTGAACGCAATCGCCGGCGAGGCTCGCGTGTGGCGCCCGGCTGGGCTTGTGCCCAGCCTTACTTTCTCGAAAAATTGGTGGATGCGCGGTAAGATGCGCACACTTTTCCGGCCGCAGAAGGCTGAAAGGCAAAACTAACCGATGCAAGCACTTCCGGCTGTTCTGTCTCCGAGCGAGACGGCATTTTTCTTCGATTTCGACGGCACGCTCGTCGAACTCGCCCCCACGCCGGACGGCGTGCTGGTGCAACCTCGCGTGAACGACTTGCTGAGCGAGTTGCGCAGTTTGACGAACGGCGCGGTCGCGGTCGTGTCGGGCCGCGGTATCGACAGCATCGACAGTTTTCTGAACATGCCCGATCTGCCGATTGCCGGTCTGCACGGCGCCGAGCGGCGCGATGCGAACGGCGACACGCAGCGCATTGGCTTCCATGACGAGCGGCTGTTGCGCATGGAGCAGGTGCTCGCGCAGGTGGTCAACGAAAACCCCGGCATGCTGCTCGAGATCAAGGGCGCGGCCGTGGCGCTGCACTACCGGAATGCGCCGGATCGCGAGCCGCTGGCGCGCGAGGCGACCGAGCGGCTGGTGGCCGATTACGCCGGCTCCTACGTGCTGCAGCCGGGCAAGATGGTCTACGAAATCAAACCCAAAGATGTCGACAAGGGCCGCGCGCTGCGCGCGTTCCTCGACGAGCCGCCTTTCGTCGGCCGCAAGCCGGTCTTTGCCGGCGACGATCTGACCGACGAGAAGGGCTTCGCCGTCGTCAACGAACGTGGCGGCGTGTCGATCAAGGTCGGGCCGGGCGAGACGATGGCGCATACGCGCATCGGCTCGGTGACGGGCCTGCTCGACTGGCTGGCATCGATCGTCGCGGCGGCGCGCACAGCATGATGACCACGCCGCGTCGCTCGCAGCAAACAACGCACCGTATCGGGAATCGCGCTTCATGAGTCGACTGATCATCGTATCGAACCGGGTTGCGCCAATCTCGGAGGGCGGCCCGGCGGCAGGTGGTCTGGCGGTCGGCGTGTACGACGCGCTGAAGGAAACCGGCGGCATGTGGTTCGGCTGGAGCGGCGACGTTCTCACCTCAGGCCAGCCGCAGATCAAGGTCGAGGAGCGCGGCCCGGTGACCTTCGCGACCATCGCGCTGATGCGCCGCGACTACGATCAGTACTATCGTGGCTTCTCGAACGCCACACTGTGGCCCGCGTTCCACTATCGCGCCGACCTGCTGCAATACGACCGGCACGACTTCGAGGGCTATTGCCGCGTCAATGCGTGGCTTGCGCAACAGCTCGTGCCGCTGCTGCGCGAAGACGACGTGATCTGGGTCCACGACTACCATCTGATTCCGTTCGCGCAAGCGTTGCGCGCGGCGGGCGTGAAGAATCGCATCGGCTTTTTCCTGCACATTCCGTTTCCGGCTTCGCAGGTGCTGCTGGCGGTGCCGCCGCATCGCGAACTCGTCGAGGCGCTGTGTTCGTTCGATCTGCTCGGCTTCCAGACCGCGCCGGATCTGCGCGCGTTCTGCGACTACATCGTCAATGAAGCGAACGGCACGGTCGACGCATCGGCGCAAGGCCCGCTGACGATCCACGCGTTCGGCCGCACGCTGCGCGCGGCGGCGTATCCGATCGGCGTCTATCCGGACGAGATCGCCGAACTCGCGAAAGCGGGTGAGCGCGGCAAACCGGTGCGCACGATGAAGGCGACGCTGCATTCGCGCAAGCTGATCATGAGCGTGGACCGGCTCGATTATTCGAAGGGACTGGTCGAGCGTTTTCGTGCCTTCGAGCGGCTGCTCGAACACGCGGCCGCGCAACGCAACAAGGTGTCCTTCCTGCAGATCGCGCCGCCGACGCGCGCCGACATGCACGCGTACCAGGATATCCGCTTGCAGCTCGAAGGCGAGTCGGGGCGCATCAACGGACGCTTCGCCGAACTGGACTGGACGCCGATTCTCTACATCCACAAGCAGTACGAGCGCTCGGTGCTGGCCGCGCTGTTCCGCACCGCGCACGTCGGCTATGTCACGCCGTTGCGTGACGGCATGAACCTCGTCGCCAAGGAGTATGTGTCGGCGCAGGATCCGGAGAATCCCGGCGTGCTCGTGCTGTCGCGCTTTGCCGGCGCCGCGCAGGAACTGGATGGAGCGCTGATCGTCAATCCGGTCGATATCGCCGGCATGGCCGAGGCGCTCGCGCGGGCGCTCGCCATGCCGCTCGCGGAGCGTCAGGCGCGCCATCGCGACATGATGGTGCAGTTGCGCGAGAACAATGTGTCGGTGTGGCGCGATAACTTCATGCGCGATTTGCAGGGCGTCGCTGGTGCAAAGAGCACCCGAAGCGGGAAGGCGCGCGCCGTGTCGGGGAGAAAGGCGGCGCGCGAAACTCAGGCCGGGTAGGTTGCGTTCGAGGCTGCTTGCAGCGCGTGTAAAAGAAAAAGCCGCTCGAGAGCGGCTTTTCTTTTGGCGGTGACGGCTCGCGGCTCGAAGCCTGCCGCGCGGGTTCAGACCACGTGCTGTTCGTCGACCTTCTTTCCACCGATGTGCAGCGTGTGGCCCTTGCCATACTGCTTGGTGAGCAGGTCGCGATACAGGCCGGGACGCTGGCGTAGTTCTTCCGGGCTGCCGTCGTCGATGACCTTGCCCGCGCTCATCACGATGATCCGGTCGAAGTTGTTCAGCGTCGACAGACGGTGCGCGATCGCCACCACCGTACGGCCGACCATCAGCCGGTCGAGCGCCTTCTGGATCGCTTCTTCCGACGCGCTGTCGAGCGCCGAGGTGGCTTCGTCGAGCAGCAGGATCGGCGCGTTCTTCAAAATTGCGCGTGCAATCGCGATACGCTGACGCTGGCCGCCCGATAGCTTCACGCCGCGGTCGCCGACGATCGTGTCGTAGCCTTCCGGCATGGCCTCGATGAAGTCCGCGCAGCGCGCCTCGCGCGCGGCCGCGAGCACTTCTTCGCGGCTCGCCTCCGGGCGCCCGTAGGCGATGTTTTCGTACACCGTGCGATGGAACAGGGAGATGTCCTGCGGGACCAGCGCGATCGTGTGGCGCAGGCTGTCCTGCGTGATCGTGGCGATGTCCTGGCCGTCGATCCTGATCGCGCCGCCTTGCGTCTCGTAGAAACGCTGCAGCAGCGCCAGCACGGTGGATTTGCCCGCGCCCGACTTGCCGATCAGGCCGACGCGCTGGCCGGGTTCGATATGCAGGTCGAAGTGATCGAGAATCGGGCGGCGGCGCGGGTAAGCGAACGTCACGCTTTCGAAATCGATGCGGCCGCCTTGCGGCACGAGTTCGGTCGCACCGTCGCGATCCGGCATGCCGTGCGGCTCCAGCAGCGTGCGCACGGCCTCAGCGAGACGCGCCACGTGCTGCGTGACGTCGACGAGCGCCACGGCCAGGTCGCGCGTGCCGTGCAGGATCGTGAAACCGAGCGAGCTGACGAGCACGATGTCGCCCGAAGTCGCCTTGCCTTGATCCCACAGCCAGAGCGCCCAGCCCAGCAGGCCCGCCGACAGCAGCGCGGTGATCACCGCGTGCAGCAGACGCAGCTTTTCCAGATACAGCAGGCTCTGCTGGCGCGCGTCCATCTCGGCCTTGACCGTTGCGCCGAACCGCTGCTGCTCGCGAAACGTCATGCCGAAGGCGCGCACGAGGCCCATGTTGCTGATCACGTCGACCAGCTCGCCGTCCACCGACGCCGCCTTGGTGGCGAAATGATGATGGCGCGCCGAGCCGCGGCCGGCCAGCTTGTACAGCACGACTGACAGAATGGCCGAGCACAGCATCAGGCCACAGGCCATCAGCGGATTCACCGCGATGATCATGACGATCGCGCCGAGCACCGCGATGCACGGCGGCAGCACGTTCCACGCGGTGGTGTTCTCCGCCGTGTAGACCGCGTTCGAGGTCGCCGTGATCCGGCTCGCGAGCATGCCCGGCTGCTTCTCGGAGTAGTACGTTGGCGAGTGTCCGCTCAGATACTGAAACAGGTCGCGCCGCAGGTCGCCGGTTACGGCGACGAACGTATGCGCGGCGACCCAGCCGCCGACCCGCCACAGCATGTTGTCGGCGGCGATCAGGCCGACCAGGATGGCGAACGCCCCCCACAGCGGGCCGGGATGATGCCGGCCTTCGCCGAGCACGTCGATCAGGTGTTTAATCGCGTATTGCGAAGCGAGCGCACAGCCCACGGCCGCAAACACGCTGCACAGGACGATCGCATGCGCGAGCGGATGGCGGCGGATAAAGCGGAAAAGGAACGCAAGAGGCCGGTGCGCATAGCTCGCGAGCTTTGCGTTCTGGGCATTACGCTGGGCGATGGTTAAATGTTCCAATTGATCGTGAGGTCGATGTGTTTCGGGTTGTGCATGCAAAGCGTAGGCCACATGGAAAAGGTTCGCCGCGAAGCCGATGCTTCGCATTGTAAACATGCAAAAGCGATTGCGCCCTGTGTATCCGGGCCTTGGCGCGATTGATTTCGCGATAGACGTCCGCGACCTACTGCTACTCGACCCATCGATGGGGTCAGGGTTCACGCAGGCTGCGGAACTTTTAGGGATATAATTACAAATTGCATTCAACCGCGATGCGGCATTTCTTCAACGCTTGCCGGCAAAGTTGACGCAAGAGCTTGCGACGCCACCTCCGCGGTCCATGCCGCAAGCCAGTTGCCACTGTAGAACTGTCTTAGAAAACAAGGGTTTGCAAAGTGTTTCGCCTTTGTAACAACGTAAAGACTTTGAAATGTTGTGGTGCAGCGAGAATCCCGGCATTGATAATGCATGCTCTGTAGGCCCGCCGAATTTTCTGACAGTTTGTCAACGTAGGTGTCATGTGTGCGTTTACCGGCACATGCGCAGACATTGATCACTGGTCTGGGCTCATTACCCAAGCGATCCATCGCAGGATTTCTCGAAAGAATCAGGCCCGCGCCGGCATGTTCCGGCCAGACTGCCCTGGCGAGCAAGCGAGTCGCTTTTACCAAACGCAGTACTTTTGCCTGATTTTTTACGAGGAGTTCTTCATATGCGAATCGCTCAAATCGCTCCGTTGCACGAGGCGGTTCCTCCCAAGCTGTACGGTGGTACGGAACGCGTGGTGTCCTATCTGACTGAAGCCTTGGTCGAGCAGGGGCACGACGTCACGCTCTTTGCGAGCGGCGATTCGCAAACCTCGGCGAAACTCGAAGCCTTCTGGCCGCAGGCGCTGCGCCTCGACCCGACCATCCGCGACGTGATGGCGCCGCACATGCTACTGCTCGAAGAAGTGCGCCGCCGCGCGGACGAATTCGACGTGCTGCATTTCCACATCGACTACTACCCGTTCTCGCTGTTCGCGCGCCAGCCGGTGCCGTTCCTGACCACGCTGCATGGCCGTCTCGATCTGCCGGAACTGCAGCCGATCTTCAATACGTTCAGCGACGTGCCGGTGGTGTCGATTTCGGACAACCAGCGCATTCCGCTGCAACAGGCGAACTGGCTGCAAACCGTCTATCACGGCCTGCCGGAAAACGTGCTCACGCCGATCGCCAACGTCGAGCCGGGCTACCTCGCTTTCCTCGGCCGCGTCTCGCCGGAGAAGGGCCTCGACCGCGCGATCCGCATCGCCGGCCAGGCAGGCATGAAGCTCAAGGTCGCCGCCAAGATCGACAAGGCCGACCGCGCCTATTACGAAGAAGTGATCAAGCCGCTGATGGCGCTCCCGCACGTCGAGTACATCGGCGAAATCGGCGAAGCCGAAAAGCGTGAGTTCCTCGGCAACGCGCATGCACTGGTGTTCCCGATCGACTGGCCGGAGCCCTTCGGTCTGGTCATGATCGAAGCGATGGCGTGCGGTACGCCGGCGATCGCGTTTAACCGCGGTTCGGTGCCGGAAGTGATCGAAAACGGCGTGTCGGGCTTCGTCGTCGAAGACGAAATCAGCGCGGTCGCCGCAGTCAAGCGTCTGCACACGCTGTCGCGCGCCGGTGTGCGCAAGGCGTTCGAGTCGCGCTTCTCGTCGAAGGTGATGGCGAAGAACTACGTCGCCACCTACGAAGAACTGCTGCGCCAGAAGCATCGCACCGTGCTGCGCGAAGTCAACGCCAGCTAATCGACGTGATGCGCGGCAGGTAAGAAAGTCGCATCGGCTCGAGGAGCGCTTTCAGGCGCTCCGGCGGCCGCCAGCAACGCCCCGTGCGGCACTTGCCCACGGGGCGTTGTTGCAGGCGCGCCGCGTTTTTCTTAATCAGCGGACGAAAGTGCGGGTTTCGGCCGGTAAGAATGAGCCACTCTCCGTAATATCCCTATAATGGCCCTGCCGCAAATTTGGCTGCGGCGCCGCCGACGACAGGAGGATGCCTTGCCGAGAACGAAAGAGACGCGTGCGAACGCGGCGCCTGGCGCCGGAACGATTTTCGCGTTGCGCGCCATCGGTCTCGTGATCCTTGCTCGCTGGCTTTTTTCGATGGCGGACCTGGATGCGGGCGCGTCGCTGCTGGCCATGCTGTCCTCGCCGTGGGCGTGCATCAACCTCGTTTTCCTGTTCCTGCTGATCTTCCTGCCGGGCGCGCGCGCCATGGCCGAGCGCCCGTTTCATCCGCTGCCGCAATGGCTGCGGCAAGCTCTGCGTCTGTTCGCTTTCCTCGGGTTCCTGTTTGCGGTCTGGTCGGTCGGCGCGTTTACCGCGAGCGCCGGCTGGCGGCGTGCCGCCAATGCGGTGGCAGCCTCCAACGGCTGGTTGTTGGCCGCGCCGGCGCTGTATGCGGCCGTGCTGTGGATCTGCCGGCCGCGCGCGCTATGGCGCACCAATATCGCCGCGCGCCGTTTCGCGATCGGCCGCTATGCGGTCGCGCTCGATCCGGTCACGCGGACGGTGATCGTGTGGGCGGAGCGTCGCAAGGTGGGACAGTACGACGCGCGCGAATTGTCCGTGCGCTGGGCGGCCGGGCAGGGCGTGCGAACGACGCCGACGCCCACTCCCACGGTCGCGTTCGGCACCGCAGGCGAGCCGGCAGGGTCCGGCGCGTCGCTGGGCTCGGCCGCTGCGCCGTCGCTGGCACACGGCGCCTTTGGGCGCCGTCCGAAGATCGAGTTGCTGTGGGATTCGCCGGCCGCCGCGGGGCACAACCGGCAAACCGTATTCCGCACCGCGCTGACGACCGAGGGCGATCGCGTCGCCGCCCGCGCGCTTGACACATCCTTGCAGCAGGTCTGAGTCTGCCGATTTGTGCAGTCGGCCACACCCCGTGGCCGAAGCAGGCGTTGTAGATTGAGCCGTAGTCGATAATGAAGTCATGGCGCCCGGCGCTTCAGCGCGGGCGAGTGAGACACACAACGATCGTATCGCGTCCTTTGCAGGAGTCGCTATGCTGGTTCGCTGGTTGATTGCCGCCATCCATCTGCTTGCTTATGGCTTCGCGCTCGCGTCGATTCTGCGGCGCACGTGGGCGCTCCGCCGCGCCACCGTGCCTGCCGCGCTGCGCTCCGTGTTCCGGGCGGATACAGGGTGGGGCATCTCGGCCTTGGTGCTGATCGTCACCGGATTGATGCGCGCTTTCGGCGGTTTCGAAAAGGGCGCCGACTACTATCTCCACGAGCCGCTCTTTCATCTCAAGATGACGCTGCTCGTGATTATTCTCATCCTCGAAGTCCCGTCGATGCTCGCGCTGATGCGCTGGCGCGCAGCGATCAGGAAAGGCGCGGCGCCGGATCTGCGCAAGGCGCGCTCCTACGCACGCTATAGCGTGATACAGACGATTTTGATGGTGCTGATGGTGTTTGCGGCGACAGGGATGGCGCGTGGTGTGGGGTTGCCTGCGGGCGTGGTTTAACTCCGGCGCGGGCGCGTTGGCGTTTGGGCGGTTGGTGCTGACCAGCCGCTTGCGCTTACGCGCTTGAACCCACGCTCGCGCTCGTAAAAAATGGGCGGTGGAACGCCAACCGAAAGCGCCGCCAGCATACTAGCGGTTTCCAGTTGACCTTCCACGCGCCCCCTTCAAATCACTTCCCGACCAGCAAGCTGGAATCGTCGGTCCGGTTCGCGTTCGGCCGCGCGGCCCGAGTCGTCGTGAGTTCCGGCTCACCCAGCCCTTTGATCAGCTCCAGCGCCTGACGCTCGAACAACCGCCGGTACAGGCCTTTCTCGAGCCTGATGAGCGCTTCGTGGCTGCCTTCCTCGATCACTTTGCCCTTATCCAGCACCAGCAGCCGGTCCAGCGCACGCACGGTGGAAAGACGGTGCGCCACCACCAGCGTAGTGCGGCCCATCATCAGCCGCTCCATGGCCTGCTGGATCAGCACTTCGCTTTCGCTGTCGAGGCTCGACGTCGCTTCGTCCAGAATCAGGATCGGAGCGTCGGCGAGAAACGCCCGCGCGATGGCGACGCGCTGACGTTCGCCGCCCGAGAGCTTGACGCCGCGTTCACCGACCAGCGTGTCATAGCCATTGGGCAGCGCCGCGATGAAGTCGTGCGCGCTCGCGAGCTTCGCGGCGCGCTCGATCTCGGCGCGGCTCGCACCGGGCCGCGCATACGCGATGTTCTCGGCGAGCGAGCGGTGAAACAGCACCGGCTCCTGCTGAACGATCGCGATCTGGCTGCGCAACGACGCCTGCCGCACCCGGGCGATGTCCTGACCGTCGATCGTGATCCGGCCTTCCGAAATGTCGTAGAGGCGCTGGATCAGCTTGATGAACGTAGTCTTCCCCGAGCCCGAATGCCCGACCAATCCGACGCGTTCGCCCGGCGCAATGCGCACGGAGAAGTTGTCGTAAAGCGGCTGGCCGTTCGTTTCGTAGTGGAAGGTCACGTGCTCGAAACGGATCTCGCCTTTGCCGATCGCGATCGGACCCGCGCCGGCACGGTCTTCGATACCCAGCGGCTGGCTCTCCAGCGATACCAGTTCCTCCATGTCGTTGACCGAGCGTTGCAGGTTGCGGATGTGCATGCCCACGTCGCGCAGATAGCCTTGCAGCATGAAGAACATGGTCAGCGCGAACGTGATGTCGCCGACGCCGGCTTCGCCGCGCGCCCACAGCAGCAGCGCGGCGCCGAGGATCGCGGCCTGAATCGCCACCAGCATGCCACCCTGGACGCCGCCGTTGATCGTGCCGCGCATCCACGTGCGGCGTGTGCGGTGCCGCCACTTGCCGATCACGCGCGACAGCAGCACTTCTTCCCGCTCTTCCGCGCCGAACGCCTTGACCACGCCGTTGCAGCTGACCGCGTCGGCGAGCGCGCCGCCCATGCGCGTGTCCCACGCATTCGCGAGGCGCGCGGCCGGCGCGACAAAGCCGAGCGACATGGCCACGGTCACCGCCATATACAGCACCGAGCCGATGCCGACGACCGCGCCCATCATCGGCCAGCGCCAGCCGAGCAGAACCGTCGCGCCGACCAGCATCACGAGCGACGGCAACAGGGCGATCAGCAGCGTGTCGTTGAGCAGGTCGAGCGCCCACATGCCGCGGGTGATCTTGCGCACCGTCGAGCCGGCGAAGCTGTTGGCGTGCCAGTCGGTCGAAAAGCGTTGCACGCGATGAAACGCATTCGCGGCGATCTCGCTCATCATCTTGAGCGTGAGCCGGATGATGTTGAAGTACACGCCTTGCCGCAGCAATGTGGCGCCGAGGCCGAGCGCGCCCAGCACGCAGAAGGCCGTGATCGCCGCATGCCAGGCGACGGCGTCGCTCGCCGCGCCGGATGCGATGGCATCGACGAGGCGTCCGGCGAACATCGGCGTGAGTACGTCGGCCAACGCCGAGAGCAGCACCAGCGCCGTAATGACGACGATGCGCCAGGGCTGCTGCGCCCAGTGATGGAAGGTAAAGCCGAGGACATCTTTGAAGGCTTGTCCACGAAAGTCGAGTTTTTTTCTGGTCATTTGCCACGACCCGGTGGCGCATGAGCGCACCGAGGTTCCAGTCAGAAGCGAAAGGACGAGACAGTCAAAACGCGCCGGAATGCACCGGCGATTGAACTGCGGACTGTCTGGGAATTGCGCGGAGTGCCTTTTCAGGCGACACCACGTGAACGGCGATTCGGCGACTTAATCGGATGAATTAAGATCGCGAAACCGCTCGCGAGACCATGCCGGGGACGGCGATACGCATTGCAAACATGTGGCGCCTCCCTATGGTCGAATGAAGTGAAGGAAATTGACGGGGCGAATGCCCGAGCGCCAACTATATCAGCAGTATCTGGCGTCCGCAAACGTACGAAGATCCGGAGTTGACGGCTGAGGCGGACGTTGAGCGCCGGAATCTGCCTGGCATTCCGTACGGTTTTCACACGCCAAACCACGAAATGAAAAAGGGCTCACGCATTTCTACGTGAGCCCTTTAGTCTTCGGTGATCGACACACCAAAATTCTGGTGGGTAGTACTGGGATCGAACCAGTGACCCCTGCCGTGTGAAGGCAGTGCTCTACCGCTGAGCTAACCACCCGAAGAGAGCCGAATTATGTCAGGGATTTTCGGCCTCGTCCAGTACTTTTTAAGCGGTTTGCTCATCCGCGGCGGGCGCAGATTCGAGGCGCCACACGCTCGTGCCCTTGATCGCCTTGTCGAGACCGTCGAGCACCGCCCGGTGCGCAGCAAGTTCGTCGTCGCTGGCGGCGATCACAACCAGATCCAGCGAACTGATCGCGATGCGCGGCGCGTGCGCATCGCCACCGGCATGCGACTCGCCGAGCATGTCGATGACGAGGCTTTCCTGGCCGCGCGTCATCGCCAGATAGACTTCGGCGAGCAGTTCCGAGTCGAGCAGGGCGCCGTGCAGCGTTCGGTGCGCGTTGCTGATGCCGAAGCGGTCGCACAGCGCGTCGAGTGAATTGCGCTTGCCGGGGAACATCTGCTTGGCGCGCGCCAGCGTGTCGATGATTTCGCCGCAGTAGGTGCTCACCTGCGGCAAGCCCAGCAACGCGAACTCGACATCGAGAAAGCCGATGTCGAACGGTGCGTTGTGAATGATCAGGTCCGCGCCCTGGATGAAGTCGCGGAACTGGTCGGCGATCTCGCCGAACTTTGGCTTGTCGCTCAGAAATTCGGTGGTCAGGCCGTGAACGGCCAAGGCGCCCGGATCGCTGTCGCGTTCCGGGTTGATGTAGAAGTGCAGGTTGTTGCCGGTGAGCCGGCGGTTCACCAGCTCGACACAGCCGAGTTCGAGAATCCGGTCGCCGGTGCGGGCATTCAGGCCGGTGGTTTCGGTATCGAGGATGAGTTGACGCATGTCGGATTAGCCTGCCAAAGATAATTGCAGCAAAAAAATGGCGCGCGCGGTTAGCCGGCGCGGCCGTCGCAGCAGGAATTACATCTGCGCGAGTGACGCGACGCCGCGATTGGCCAGCTGGTCGGCGCGCTCGTTCTCCGGGTGGCCGTTGTGCCCACGCACCCAGCGCCACTCGATTTCGTGTTGCGCAACGAGCGCATCGAGCCGCTTCCACAAGTCGGCGTTCTTGACCGGCTGCTTCGCGGCGGTGATCCAGCCTTTCTTCTTCCAGCCGTGGATCCACTCGCTGATGCCTTTCTGCACGTATTGCGAGTCGGTGTGCACGACCGCCTTGCAGGGCCGCTTCAGCGCTTCGAGCGCGGCGATCACGCCCATCAGCTCCATGCGGTTGTTGGTGGTGTTGGCTTCGCCGCCGAACAGTTCTTTTTCCTGGTCGCCGAAGCGCAGCAACGCGCCCCAGCCGCCGGGGCCGGGGTTGCCCTTGCAGGCGCCGTCGGTATAAATGTCGATGAGATCGGAAGTCATTGAGTGTGGTTGCGTGTATTCGGTGTGGCGGCGGGCGCGAGGCCCGCGGCGAGGACGGGTTTCTTCACTTTCAGCGGCCCGACGAGACGCATGCCGCGCACGCGCTTGATCGCCTTGATCATGTAGGTGGCGCCGAAAATCGGCCACCAGCGGTCGCCGGCGGCTTCCATGAAACCGTAGCGGGCGAGCCATTGTTCGCTGCCAAGCGGCGGACGATAGCAGCCGAAGCGCCCGCGTTCAAGGTCGAAGCCCAGCAGCTTGATCCAGTCTTTCAGCCGGGTGAAGGCGATCAGGTCGACGGCCGCCGGCACGAAAGGCCGGCCGGTCATCTTGCCGACCGATTGCCGCGCGCCCCAGAGCGACAGCGAATTGAAGCCGAGAATGATCAACTGGCCTTCGGGCATCAGCACGCGCTCGGCTTCGCGCAGCAGACGGTGCGGGTCGCTCGTGAATTCCAGCGTGTGCGGCATCACGATCAGATCGACGCTTTGCGCCTCGAACGGCAGGTCCAGCAGGTCGCACCATACGGCACTGCGTCCGGCCGGCGCCGGCAGGCCCGCGAGTGCGCCTTGCGCCGCGCCGCTGCCCGAATTGCTGCTCGAACCGTTGCGATTGCCATTGCCAACGTGCCCCGCGCCGCGCGGAAAAGCATACGGCGCGCTCGCCCCGCTCGCGGCGTCGAGCACGAGTCCGCGGCACGGCATGCGGTTCTCGCGCAGCGCGTCGAGTTGCGGCAGGCCGAGTTGCAGCGCATGGTAACCGAACACGTCCGACACCACGCGGTCGAGTTGGGTTTGCTCCCATTCGAGTACGTATCGGCCAGGTGGCGAGTCGGTCCAGGCGGGCCAGTCTATAATCGCTCGGTCAGTCATATCAAAGAATGCGTCGCCTATGAATGCGCTCGAGTACGTACCGGTCCCGGCGTTTGATGACAATTACATCTGGGTCGTTTCCGACGGACACCACGCGGCGGTCGTCGATCCGGGTGAGGCCGCCCCCGTAAAAGCCTATCTGGCGAAACGGGGCTGGCGGTTGAGCGCTATTTTACTCACGCACCATCATCAAGACCACGTCGGCGGGGTGGCCGATCTGCTGAATGGCCAGGCCGTGCCCGTCTACGGCCCCGCCGGTGAAGCGATCGAGCATCTCACGCGCCGTCTGAAAAATGGCGATCATGTGTCGATTGCGGCGCCCGCGCTCGAATTGAGCGTACTCGACGTGCCGGGTCACACGAGCGGCCACATCGCCTATTTCCAGGCGGCCGACCCGCAAGGCACGCCGCACGTGTTTTGTGGCGACACGCTGTTCGCCTGCGGTTGCGGCCGGCTGTTCGAAGGCACGCCGAAGCAGATGCTCGCCTCGCTGGATGCGCTCGCCGCGCTGCCCGGCGCGACCGAGGTTCACTGCGCGCACGAGTACACGCTGTCGAATATCCGCTTCGCGCTCGCGTGCGAGCCGGGCAACGCCGAACTGCAGGCCTGGCGGGACAAAGCGAGCGAACTGCGCGCGCGCGACGTGCCCACGCTGCCCACCACGATCGCCCATGAACGCGCCGTGAATCCGTTTTTGCGCGCCGGCGATCCAGCGGTGCAGGCGAGCTTGCGGGAACAGTTGCACGAGAAGGTGCCGGATCGATTGACGGCCTTTACTTTGATGCGCGAATGGAAAAACCGCTTCCGGTGACCCGATCTCAGGAAGGGTATTCCTCACGCGATGAATCGGAAAAATTCGCCAAGCCCAAGATTTACTTGATTTTTTCGTAATTTTCCGATTGACGTAAACGTTGCCGTTTCGTACTATCGGCTGCAAATTCCAGCCCTTGTGGAAGCCGAGACGTTCATGCGATTTATCTTTAGTGCGTTGCTGGTCCTGACGCTCGCCGCTTGCGCGAGCCAGGGACCGACGACGAGTATTCCGAACACCGCAACAAGCCCCGCCAGTCAGCAAGCCGTAGCCGACGCCCTTCGCAAGACAGCCACCGCCAAAGAGACGATCAATGTCGACCAGGGCTCCGTCACTCAGTTGACGAGCGCCGACGCCGACCTGTGGGGCCGTATTCGCCGTGGTTTCCAGATGCCGGACCTGCAAACCGACCTCGTCGACATGCAGGTCAACTGGTATGCGCAGCGTCCCGATTACGTGCAGCGCATGACCGAGCGCTCGCAAAAGTACCTGTACCACATCGTCGAAGAGCTCGAGGCGCGCCATATGCCGACCGAGCTCGCGTTGCTGCCGTTCATCGAATCGGCGTATAGCCCGCAGGCTTTGTCGGTGGCGAAGGCGGCCGGCATGTGGCAGTTCATGCCGGGCACGGGCCGCACCTACAACCTCAAGCAGAACATGTGGCAGGACGAGCGCCGCGACGTGCTGGCCTCGACCAGCGCCGCGCTCGACTATCTGTCGCGTCTGCATGACATGTTCGGCGACTGGCAGTTGGCTCTCGCGGCGTACAACTGGGGCGAGGGCAACGTGCAGCGCGCGATTGCGCGCAACGAAGCGGCGGGCTTGCCCACCGACTATCTGAGCCTGCGCATGCCGAACGAGACGCGCAACTACGTGCCGAAACTGCAGGCGGTGAAGAACATCGTGATGAACCCGCAGATGTACGGGCTCACGCTGCCGTCCATTCCGAACCACCCGTATTTCGTGACGGTGACCACCTCGCACGACATCGACGTGGACATGGCTGCCAAGCTCTCGAATCTGTCCGCAGACGAATTCCGCTCGCTGAACCCGTCGTTCAGGAAGCCGGTGATTCTCGGCGCGACGCAGCCGCAGATCCTGCTGCCGTTCGACAACGCCAGCGCCTTCGAGCGCAATCTGAAGACGTACTCCGGCTCGCTGTCGTCGTGGACCACGTACACGGTCACCGAACGCGCGACACCCGCGGCGATCGCGCAGAAGATCAGTGTCGATGCCGACACGCTGATGGAAGTGAACAAGATTCCGGTCGGCATGCGTTTGAAACCCGGCTCCACAATCGTGGTGCCGCGCGGTTCGGACGACGACGAAGACATCAGCGCAGACGTGGCTGAAAGCGCCGTGCTGGCGATGGAGCCCGACGTCCCCGATACGCGCAAGATGCTGATCCGCGTGCGCCGTAATCAGTCGATGGCCGCCATCGCCGTGCGCTACGGCGTGTCGGTCGGCCAGTTGAAGGCATGGAACCGCACGCATCGCGACAGCGTGTCGCGCGGCCAGGTAATCGTGCTGCACGTGCCGGTCGGCAAGGCGATGCCGAGCGAGCCGGGTCCGGAGCGCATCGCGACCGACGTGCAAGGCGGCGGAGTCGAGAAGATCGGCACCCGCGTCGCAGACACGCGCAGTGATTCGCGCTACGATAAGAAGAAGGGTCGTGGCCGGACAGAGGTGGTGAAAGTCTCCGATCCGGTAGGCAAGGTCAGCAAGCCGACGGCATCCGGCGCCAATAAGGGCAAGGTGACGAAGGTGTCGGCTTCCACGTCCAGCAAGGCGTCGAAGGCTGCGGCAGAGAGCCGCCCGAAGACCGTGGCCAACGCGAAGAAGGGTAAGTAGACCAATAGCGGCTCACACGGTAGTGACCACATGCGTTGCGGGGGCAGCGCATGAATTGCGCTCCGATCACGCACCGTGCTTTTTCCAACGCCGTCACCTGTGGTGACGGCGTTTTTCATTGTGCAGATCATTTCGGGCAAAGCGAGCGCTTTTCCTTTATCTTTCGTGCTTCGCCCAAACCCATTCGGCCAGCCGCCTAATTCAAAGCTCATGTCGTCGACCCAGTTGCGCGTCTTTTTGCTGTTCTCCGCCGGGTATTTCGTTTCCTACGTGTTCCGCGGCGTCAACCTCGGCTTTGCGCCGTTCATCACGCACGATCTGGGTTTGTCGGCTGCGGATTTGGGCTTGCTCACGAGTCTTTATTTCCTCGGTTTCGCGGGCGCCCAGATTCCGGCCGGCGTGCTGCTCGACCACTACGGCGCGCGGCGCGTCACGGCTGTCACGCTGCTGTTTGCGGCGCTCGGCATATGGGTGTTCGGCGCCGCGCATAGCGTCGGCATGATGATGGTGGGGCGACTGCTGATCGGCGTCGGCGTTTCTGTCTGTCTTGGCGCCGCGTTCAAGGCATTGGCGCAGCACTTCGCCGCGGCGCGCCTGCCATTGATGAACGGTCTGGTGATGGCGATCGGCGGCTTCGGCGGCGTGATGGTTGGCTCGCCGCTGACGTGGGTCCTGACGTTCGCAAGCTGGCGCGTGGTCTGCATCGGACTGGGTTTGCTGACCGTGCTGGTCGCGTTGGCGCAGTGGACGCTCGCGCCGGACACGAAGGAAGCCCATCACCAAGCCAGTATCGGCGCCCAGTTCAAAGGCACGCTGCATATCCTGCGCAGTGCGGCGTTCTGGAAAGTCGCGTCGTTCTCGGTCGTCACGCAAGGCGTCTTTTACGCGATGCAGTCGCTTTGGGTCGGCGCGTGGCTGCGTGACGTGCAAGGCTTCGAGCCGCGCGAGGCCGCCGCGCTCGTGTCGATTCTCGGTTTCGCGATGATGGCCGGTTGCGTGGGCTTCGGCGCGGCGGCGCGCAGTCTCGAGCGGCGCGGCATCTCACTCCATGCGTTTTGCGGCATCGGCATGGCGCTGTACGTTCTGACGCAGCTGCTGATCATGTTCAAGGCGCCGCTGCCCGCGGGTCTGTTGTGGGCGGCGTACGGGATTTTCGGCGGCACTGGCATTCTCAGCTACGCGGTCATGACCCGGCACTTCCCGGCGCAGATGATCGGCCGCGTGAATACCACGCTGACGTTGATCATCTTCCTGCTGATTTTCGGCTTTCAGATCGGCGTCGGTGCGGTGCTGTCGCGTTGGCCGGCGAGCGGCGGCCATTATCCGGCGGCCGCGCATCTGACCGCGTGGGGCATTCTGGTCGCGCTGCAGGTGTTGAGCGCGATCTGGTACGTACTGCCGGGCCGCAAGATGGTTCGTCCGGCCGAAATCCCCGCCGAACAGGACGCTTGAGCCCGGCCGGTGCGCCGCTTCGTCGGTCGCGCCCCATCTGCCGGCACTATCCCGATTCGCGCTCATGGAAACGCCGCGGAGCGCCGTCCGCACCAGCCGCAGCAAGGCTTTGAGCGATTTCGCGCCGCGCCGTCCCACGAGTCGAAGCCATCTCGGATTTGGAGGGAAGGGTAGTTTCACGCTATAATTCCAAGGTTTGAGCTTATCAACCCGCACCCTAGCGCCTACCTCTCCCATACCGTTCATCCGCCGCGCGCCACCGGCGTAGCAAGCAGGGCCCCGCCCCCAGCCGATCCGTCCACACAATGGACCCATCGCGTCTCTTGCAACGTCAACGGCAGTTCGCGAGCGAGTCTGCGCGCGCATCCCGGATGCGTTTCGCTGCGGCTCGCAGTCGGATAGACAGGTCGGCAACAGGGTGTTCCCCAAGGAGTCTCCCGTGTTGCCGTCATTTTCTCCCGCTCTGCTCGCGCTCGCCGACGGCACGGTCTTTCGTGGTTACTCGATCGGCGCCCCCGGGCACACCATCGGCGAAGTCGTGTTCAACACCGCTATCACCGGCTATCAGGAAATCCTGACTGACCCGAGCTACGCGCGCCAGATCGTGACCCTCACGTATCCGCATATCGGTAACGTCGGCGTGAACGCCGAAGACGTTGAAGCTACGAAAGTCCATGCCGCCGGCCTAATCATTCGCGATCTGCCGGTTCTCGCGTCGAACTTCCGCATGGAGCGCACGCTCTCGCAATATCTGCAGGACGAAGGCGTGGTCGCCATCGCCGGTCTCGACACCCGCATGCTGACGCGCGTTCTGCGCGACAAGGGCGCGCAGAACGGCGCGATCCTCGCCGGTTCGGACGACGAAGCCAAAGCCATCGAACTCGCACGCTCGTTCCCGGGTCTCTCGGGCATGGACCTGGCGAAGGTCGTGTCGACGAAGGAAACCTACGAGTGGACCCAGACCGAATGGCGTTTGGGCGAAGGCTACGGCACGCAGAAGGCGCCGAAGTATCGCGTGGTGGCGTTCGACTACGGCGTCAAATACAACATCCTGCGCATGCTGGCCGAACGCGGCTGCCACGTCACCGTGCTGCCGGCGCAAGCCAGCGCCGCTGACGCGCTCGCGCTCAATCCGGACGGCATCTTCCTGTCGAACGGCCCGGGCGACCCGGAACCGTGCGACTACGCGATTCGCGCCACGAAGGAGCTGATCGAGCGCGGCATTCCGACCTTCGGCATCTGTCTCGGCCATCAGATCATGGGCCTCGCGGTCGGCGCCAAAACCATGAAGATGAAGACCGGCCACCACGGCGCGAACCATCCGGTGAAAGATCTGGACGACGGCCGCGTGGTGATCACGTCGCAGAACCACGGTTTCGCGGTCGATGCCGACACGCTGCCCGCCAACGCCCGCGCCACGCACGTCTCGCTGTTCGACGGCACGCTGCAGGGCTTCGCGCTGACCGACAAGCCGGCGTTCTGCTTCCAGGGTCACCCGGAAGCATCGCCAGGTCCGCATGACATCGCCTATCTGTTCGATCGCTTCACGGCGTTGATGGATACGAAGAAGGCCGGCAAGACCGCAGCGGCATAAAGCGGCATACAAGTCTCGGAGGCGCGCGGCTCGCGCCGCGCTGCGGTGCGCGTCATCGACGCACACGCGACATACAGCGGCGCACGCGCGGCGAGCCGCACCAGACAGAGCAGAGCGCGCGCAACGTCACAGCGACGCGCGCCGACGGAAAGAATTCAGGAATACATTAGCGAGAGCGTTATGCCCAAGCGGACAGACATCAAGAGCATCCTCATCATCGGCGCGGGTCCGATCATCATCGGCCAGGCGTGCGAGTTCGATTACTCGGGCGCGCAGGCATGCAAGGCGCTGCGTGAGGAAGGCTACAAGGTCATTCTCGTCAACAGCAATCCGGCGACGATCATGACCGACCCAAACACGGCCGACGTGACCTACATCGAGCCGATCACGTGGGAAGTGGTCGAGCGCATCATCGCGAAGGAGCGCCCCGACGCGATCCTGCCGACGATGGGCGGTCAGACCGCGCTGAACTGCGCGCTCGATCTGCACGCGCACGGCGTGTTGGAGAAGTACAAGGTCGAGCTGATCGGCGCATCGCCGGAAGCGATCGACAAGGCGGAAGACCGCCAGAAGTTCAAGGACGCGATGACCAAGATCGGCCTCGGTTCGGCCAAATCGGGCACCGCGCATTCCATGGAAGAAGCGCTCCAGGTGCAGGCCGAGATCGCTGCGCAAACGGGCAGCGGCGGCTATCCGGTCGTGATCCGTCCGTCGTTCACGCTGGGCGGTTCGGGCGGCGGCATCGCGTATAACCGCGACGAGTTCGAAGAGATCTGCAAGCGCGGTCTCGATCTGTCGCCCACGCGCGAGTTGCTGATCGAAGAGTCGCTGCTCGGCTGGAAAGAGTACGAGATGGAAGTGGTCCGCGACAAGAAGGACAACTGCATCATCGTTTGCTCGATCGAAAACCTGGACCCGATGGGCATCCACACCGGCGACTCGATCACCGTCGCGCCGGCGCAAACGCTCACCGACAAGGAATATCAGGTCCTGCGTAACGCATCGCTCGCGGTGCTGCGCGAGATCGGCGTCGATACCGGCGGTTCGAATGTGCAGTTCTCGATCAATCCGAAAGACGGCCGGATGATCGTGATCGAAATGAACCCGCGCGTGTCGCGCTCGTCGGCATTGGCGTCGAAGGCAACCGGTTTCCCGATCGCCAAGGTCGCGGCCAAGCTCGCCGTCGGCTATACGCTGGATGAGTTGAAGAACGAAATCACCGGCGGTCAAACGCCGGCATCGTTCGAGCCGACCATCGACTACGTCGTCACCAAGATTCCGCGTTTCGCGTTCGAAAAATTCCGCGAAGCCGATTCACGCCTGACCACGCAGATGAAGTCGGTCGGCGAAGTGATGGCGATTGGCCGCACCTTCCAGGAGTCGTTCCAGAAGGCGCTGCGCGGTCTGGAAGTCGGCGTCGACGGTCTGGACGAAAAGACCGATAACCGCGACGAGATCATCCGCGAGATCGGCGAAGCCGGTCCGGATCGCATCTGGTACGTGGGCGACGCGTTCCGTGTCGGCATGACGGCCGAAGAGATTTTCGAAGAAACCTCGATCGACCCGTGGTTCCTCGCGCAGATCGAACAGATCATCCTGAAGGAAAAGGCGCTGGCAGGCCGCACGCTCGCGAGCCTCTCGAAGGAAGAGCTGAAGTATCTGAAGCAAAGCGGCTTCTCGGATCGCCGTCTTGCCAGGCTGCTCGGCGCGAAGCCTGCGGAAGTGCGTCAACGCCGTATCGAGTTGAACGTGCGCCCGGTGTACAAGCGCGTCGACACCTGCGCGGCCGAGTTCGCCACGAAAACCGCCTACATGTACTCGACCTACGAGGAAGAGTGCGAGGCAAACCCGACCAACAACAAGAAGATCATGGTGCTGGGCGGCGGCCCGAACCGGATCGGCCAGGGCATCGAGTTCGACTACTGCTGCGTGCACGCCGCGCTCGCCATGCGCGAAGACGGCTACGAAACGATCATGGTCAACTGCAACCCTGAAACCGTTTCGACCGACTACGATACGTCCGATCGTCTGTACTTCGAATCGCTGACGCTGGAAGACGTGCTCGAAATCGTCGACAAGGAAAAGCCGGTCGGCGTGATCGTGCAATACGGCGGCCAGACGCCGCTGAAGCTCGCGCTCGATCTCGAAGCGAACGGTGTGCCGATCGTCGGCACGTCGCCTGACATGATCGACGCCGCCGAAGACCGCGAGCGTTTCCAGAAGCTGCTACAAGACCTCGGCCTGCGTCAGCCGCCGAACCGCACCGCGCGCGCCGAAGACGAAGCGCTCAAGCTCGCCGACGAAATCGGCTATCCGCTGGTGGTGCGTCCGTCGTATGTGCTCGGCGGCCGCGCGATGGAAATCGTCCACGAGCCGCGCGACCTCGAGCGCTATATGCGCGAGGCCGTGAAGGTGTCGAACGATTCGCCGGTGCTGCTCGACCGCTTCCTGAACGACGCGATCGAATGCGACGTGGATTGCATCTCCGACGGCGAAGCCGTGTTCATCGGCGGCGTGATGGAACACATCGAACAGGCCGGTGTGCACTCGGGCGACTCGGCGTGCTCGCTGCCGCCGTATTCGCTGTCGAAGGAAACCGTGGCCGAGTTGAAGCGCCAGACCGGCGCGATGGCGAAAGCACTGAACGTGATCGGCCTGATGAACGTGCAGTTCGCGATTCAGCAGGTGCCTCAGGCAGACGGCTCGAAAGAAGACGTCATCTACGTGCTCGAAGTGAATCCGCGCGCCTCGCGCACGGTGCCGTACGTGTCGAAGGCGACGAGCCTGCCGCTCGCGAAGATCGCGGCGCGTGCCATGGTCGGTCAGACGCTCGCGCAGCAAGGCGTGACGAAGGAAATCGATCCGCCGTATTTCAGCGTGAAGGAAGCCGTGTTCCCGTTCGTCAAGTTCCCGGCAGTCGATCCGGTGCTCGGACCGGAAATGCGTTCGACCGGCGAAGTGATGGGCGTGGGCGAGACGTTCGGCGAAGCGCTGTTCAAGTCGCAACTCGCGGCGGGTTCGCGTCTGCCGGAGTCGGGCACGGTGCTGTTGACCGTGATGGACGCGGACAAGCCGAAGGCCGTCGAAGTCGCGCGCATGCTGCACGAACTCGGCTATCCGATCGTTGCGACCAAGGGCACGGCCGCCGCGATCGAAGCGGCCGGCGTGCCGGTGAAGGTCGTCAACAAGGTGAAGGACGGCCGTCCGCACATCGTCGACATGATCAAGAACGGCGAAATCGCGCTGGTCTTCACGACCGTCGACGAGACCCGCGCCGCGATCGCCGACTCGCGCTCGATCCGCATGAGCGCGCAGGCGAACAAGGTCACGTACTACACGACCATGTCGGGTGCGCGTGCTGCCGTCGAAGGTTTGCGCTATTTGAAGGACCTGGAAGTCTATGATTTACAAGGCCTCCACGCTCGCCTAAACTAAGGCTTCGAATACCTGTCCAAGATGTAAGTGCCGCGGTTAAGCGGCGTTCCGCAGGTGCTTGGCGCCGAGCTTTGCTCAGCGCTCTGGCCCCGGCGGAATGCACTTAACCGCGGTGATTTTTTTTACGGCTGTTTTTTGCATAGAGTTGTTTATGAGCACTGTTCCATTGACGAAGCGCGGCGCGGAAATGTTGCGCGATGAATTGCAGCGCCTGAAATCGGTTGAGCGTCCTTCGGTGATCAATTCGATCGCGGAAGCGCGTGCCCAGGGCGATCTGTCGGAAAACGCGGAATACGACGCGGCGAAGGAAAAGCAGGGCTTTATCGAAGGCCGGATTGCTGAAATCGAATCAAAGCTGGCCGGCGCGCAGGTGATCGACCCGGCGGCGGTGGAAGCGGACGGTCGCGTGGTGTTCGGCGCGACGGTGGAACTGGAAGATCTGGACTCGGGTGCGTCCGTCAAATATCAGATCGTCGGCGACGACGAAGCGGACATCGACCATGGTTTGATCTCGATCAGTTCGCCGATCGCGCGCGCCCTGATCGGCAAGTCGGAAGGCGACGTTGCATCGGTGCAGGCACCGGGCGGCGTGCGCGAATACGAAATCATCGCGGTTAGCTACGTTTGAAGGCGGTTCCGGTGTCCCAGATGCCGCATCGATTTTTCCGTTTGTTGACGGTGGTGTGGGTCGGTAGTCTGCTGACTATCGGCTATGCCGTCGCACCCGTGCTGTTCACGTCGCTCGACCGGATGACGGCGGGCGCGGTGGCGGCGCAACTGTTTCGCATTGAAGGCGTGCTGGGTGCGGTGTGCGGCATTTTGCTGCTCGGTCTCGCGAATGTGCTGGTTCGGCGCGGCAGCGATGCGTATCGCCGTTTGCGCTGGCTGATTGCCGGCATGCTGGTGTGCGTGCTGGTCGGTTACTTCGCGTTGCAGCCGTTTATGAATGCAATGCGCATTGCCGCGCTAGAAGCGGGCAGCGATGTCGGACACTCGGTTTATGCGACACGCTTCGGCATTCTGCACGGCGTCTCGAGTCTGTTCTATCTGATCGAAAGCCTGCTGGGCGTGGCGCTGGTGTGGAAACTGCCTGCCGGCGCAGGCGTTGTGCCGGCGGAGCAGGGTGCTCGCGGCACGGCGGGGAAGGTCGCCGGCTGAGGCAATCCGCTGAACTGCTTTGCGGCGCCTGAGCGTGCAAGCTGACGCAGCGAGCTTGATAGGCAACGTTGGGCTTTCGGGTCTTGATCACGTAGCCCACGTCAAGGTGCGGACGCCGCCCGCACCTCTCATCATTCGCTTATTTCGACGACTGATGCGAGCGCTTCGCGCTGGTCTGGCGCTTCTTGGCGCGCTTGATATTGCCGCCTTGCGTCACGCGTTCATTGCCGCGTACCACGACCGCTTTGGCCTTGGGTTTGCGCATCGGGATTTCGCTGGGCTTCACCACGGTCACGACGCGCGGCGCACGGCCCTTACCCGGTTTGGCTTCCACGGCGGCTTCGCGAGCGCTCGGCAACGCGCCGCGTTTGGTCTTCACCGCCGGCTGCGCGGTTTCCGGCTTCCAGATTACCAGCAGCTTGCCGATATGCTGGATCGGCGCGGCGTTCAGCTTGTCGCAGATTTCTTCATAGATCGCGATGCGCTCTTCGCGTTCGTCGCCGAACACGCGGATTTTGATGAGCTGATGAGCACCAAGGTGGACCTTGATCTCGGAGAGCACGGCGTCGGTCAAGCCTTCGGCGCCGACGAGCACGACCGGTTTGAGCGCATGTGCCTGGGAGCGCAACTCGGCGCGTTGGTCGGAAGAGACTTTGAGGGCGGGCATGGAAAGTGGGAGACTCGACTAAAATGGCGGCACCTGCATTTCCGAGAGATTCGGCCAATTGCGCAGGGCGGCGCGTCAGAACAACAGAATCGCGGATGACTGCCAGTTTTGGCGGTGTCCGCGCGAATTAACCGCGTATTATCCCCTAAAGCGTGTCATAACGCAGCAAGAGTTCAACGCTTAATGGCAAAAAACAAGTTCAACACGGCGTGGTTGCATGATCACATCAACGACCCGTACGTAAAAATGGCGCAGCGGGAGGGCTATCGTGCCCGCGCAGCCTACAAGCTCAAGGAAATCGACGAGCAGGACAAGCTGATCCGTCCGGGGCAGGTGATCGTCGACCTCGGCTCGGTGCCGGGCAGTTGGAGTCAGTACGCGCGTAACAAGCTCGCAAAGGGTTCGCAGCGCGACGCCGAGCGCGAAGGGGGCATCGACGGCACGATCATCGCGCTGGATATCCTCCCCATGGAGCCGATCGCCGACGTCACGTTCATTCAGGGCGACTTTCGTGAAGACACCGTGCTGGGCCAACTCGAAGAATTGGTCGGAGAACGCCAGGTTGATCTTGTAATTTCGGATATGGCGCCCAACCTGTCGGGAGTGGCGGTGGCGGATGCGGCGCGAATCGAGCATTTATGCGATCTCGCGCTGGAATTCTCACAAAATCACCTGAAGTCGGATGGTGCCCTTTTAGTCAAATGCTTTCACGGCAGCGGTTACAGCCAGATTGTCGAAAAGTTCAAGCATCAGTTCAAGGTGGTGGCGGCCCGCAAGCCGAAAGCGTCGCGGGACAAGTCGTCAGAAACATTTATTTTGGGTAAGCATCTCAAGCGGCCCGCATAGGGGCGCTGCAGGACGGTTCCGCATCTGCCGATAATGCGATCACGGCCCCGGAAATGGGTGGAGCAATGGCCCGCTGCGCTATTTCTGTGGTAGTGAAACCTTATGGCAGGGGTCTGCGGACTGGATTAGAATGCTTTCGTGGTGCCGCAAGGCAAATGTAGGCGCCCGTCTAAGTGAAGGAGTGGTGCTTTGAACAACAATATGTTTTCGAAAGCAGCAGTGTGGCTGGTTATCGCACTGGTGCTGTTTACGGTGTTCAAGCAGTTCGACAAGCCCCGTGTCCAGGAAGGCGTTTCCTATTCGCAGTTCATGGACGACGCGAAGAACGGCAAAGTCAAGAACGTCATTGTCCAGGGGCGGAACCTCACGGTCACTCCAGCAGACGGCCAGAAGTACCAGATCGTGTCGCCCGGCGACATCTGGATGGTCGGCGATCTGATGAAGTATGGCGTTCAGGTGAGCGGCAAGGCTGATGACGAACCCAATGCGCTGGTGTCCGCGCTGTACTACCTCGGGCCGACGATCCTGATCATCGGTTTCTGGTTCTACATGATGCGACAGATGCAGGGGGGCGGGAAAGGTGGTGCGTTCTCGTTCGGTAAATCCCGTGCACGTCTGATCGACGAAAACAACAACGCAATCAATTTCACCGACGTCGCCGGTTGCGACGAAGCCAAGGAAGAAGTCTCCGAACTGGTCGACTTCCTGCGCGATCCGCAGAAATTCCAGAAGCTGGGTGGCCGCATTCCACGCGGCGTGCTGCTGGTCGGTCCGCCGGGAACCGGTAAGACGCTGCTCGCGCGTGCTATCGCGGGTGAAGCGAAAGTGCCGTTCTTCAGCATCTCGGGTTCGGACTTCGTGGAAATGTTCGTCGGTGTCGGCGCGGCGCGTGTGCGCGACATGTTCGAGCAGGCCAAGAAGCACGCACCGTGCATCGTGTTCATCGACGAAATCGACGCGGTCGGCCGTCACCGTGGCGCCGGCATGGGCGGCGGTAACGACGAACGCGAACAGACCTTGAACCAGATGCTGGTCGAGATGGACGGCTTCGAAGCGAACTCGGGCGTGATCGTGATCGCTGCAACGAACCGTTCGGACGTGCTCGACAAGGCGCTGCTGCGTCCGGGCCGTTTCGACCGTCAGGTGTACGTCGGTCTGCCGGATATTCGCGGCCGTGAGCACATCATGAAGGTTCACCTGCGCAAGGTGCCGATTTCGAACGACGTCGACGCGGCGGTGATCGCACGCGGCACGCCGGGCTTCTCGGGCGCCGACCTCGCGAACCTCGTGAACGAAGCGGCTCTGTTCGCGGCACGCCGCGGCAAGCGCATCGTCGAAATGACGGACTTCGAAGACGCGAAGGACAAGATCTTCATGGGTCCGGAGCGCAAGTCGGCTGTGATCCGCGAAGAATCGAAGCGCGCCACGGCGTACCACGAATCGGGCCATGCGGTGATCGCCAAGCTGTTGCCGAAGGCCGATCCGGTGCACAAGGTCACGATCATTCCGCGTGGCCGTGCGCTGGGCGTGACGTGGCAGTTGCCGGAGCATGACAACGAAACGTATTCGAAGGACTACCTGCTGGATCGTCTCGCGATCCTGTTCGGTGGCCGCGTCGCGGAAGAGCTGTTCCTGAACCTGATCAGCACCGGCGCATCGGACGACTTCAACAAGGCGACGCAAACGGCGCGTGCCATGGTGGCTCGCTTCGGTATGACTGACGCACTCGGACCGATGGTCTACGTCGACGACGAAAACGACGCCACGCCGTTTGGGCGCGGTTTCACGCGCACCATTTCGGAAGCGACGCAGCAGAAGGTCGACGCAGAAATTCGCCGCGTGCTGGATGAGCAAT
Organism: Paraburkholderia sp. RL17-373-BIF-A; assembly: GCF_046030175.1. Classification (NCBI taxonomy): domain Bacteria; kingdom Pseudomonadati; phylum Pseudomonadota; class Betaproteobacteria; order Burkholderiales; family Burkholderiaceae; genus Paraburkholderia; species Paraburkholderia sp. RL17-373-BIF-A. Next base: position 2,754 of record NZ_JARESO010000054.1, on the reverse strand, counting down.
ACAACCTCGCGAAGCGTCTGCTGGACGAGAACCGCGACAAGGTCGAAGCGATGACCGCCGCGCTGATGGAGTGGGAAACGATCGACGCCGATCAGATCAACGACATCATGGCAGGCCGTCCGCCGCGTTCGCCGAAGAGCTCGCCGCCGTCGGCAAGCGACGCCTCGTCGGGCGGCAGCCCGGGCACCGAGGTCAAGCCGGGCAGCGCGACCGCGCCGGCCTGATAGGCGACCAGTAGAAAGTGCGGGCCGGTGTGTTTCACACCGGCCCGTTTTGCATTTATCCGTTTTGCGTGAAGCACCACCACGTGTCGAAAGTCGAATTCCCTTCTTTGTCTATTCCCGAGCCGCTGCAATGCGGCCGCTTCAAGCTGACCTTTGAACGCCCGTTGGTCATGGGCATTCTGAACGTCACGCCCGATTCTTTTTCCGACGGCGGCAAGTACGCGATGCGCGGCGATGCGTTGCGCCAGGCCGAGCGCATGATGCTCGACGGCGCGGACATCATCGATATCGGCGGCGAATCGACGCGTCCCGGTGCGCCCCCGGTGCCGCTCGACGAAGAGCTGGAGCGGGTGATCCCGCTCGTCGAGCAACTGCGCGGCGCGAATGTACCGTTGTCGATCGACACCTACAAGCCCGAAGTGATGCGCCACACGTTGGCTGCGGGGGCGGATCTGATCAACGACATCTGGGGCTTCCGGATGCCCGGCGCAATCGACGCGGTGCGCGCCAGTGAATGCGGCCTGTGCGTCATGCACATGCTTGGCGAGCCGCAGACCATGCAGCTCGGCGAGCCCGTCTATGATGATGTAGTGAGCGAGGTTCGGGATTTTCTCGAGGAGCGTGTCGCGGCGCTGAGGCAGGCGGGCATCGCGCGTGCTCGTATCAGCGTGGACCCAGGTTTTGGCTTCGGCAAGGCCGTAGTCGAGCATAATTACGCGCTGCTTGCACACTTGCCGGAAACGGCGCCGCGAGCGGAGCCGCCGTACCCGATTCTTGCCGGCATGTCGCGCAAGTCAATGGTCGGCGCGGTGGTGGGACGCCCGGCGCCGGACCGCGTCGCGGGCAGTATTGCGGCGGCGGTGTGCGCCGCTGAACGGGGCGCTGCGATTCTGCGCGTGCACGACGTCGCGCAAACGGTAGATGCATTGAAAGTATGGGCGGCCATGCGCGACGCGGCGAAGCACAGCCGCGCGCGCGGTTGAACCCACAGCCAAGGAGGAAGATAAAACATGGCACGTCGTTATTTCGGAACGGACGGCATTCGGGGCAAAGTCGGCGAAGGGCCTATCACGCCGGAGTTTGTATTGCGGCTCGGCTATGCGGCCGGCAAGGTTTTGGCAGGGGCTGACCGCTGGGCGAGGACAGGCGCGCGGCCAACTGTGTTGATCGGTAAAGACACGCGGGTGTCGGGCTACATGCTCGAAGCCGCGCTCGAATCGGGTTTCTCCGCGGCCGGTGTGGATGTGATGCTGGCCGGCCCGATGCCGACCCCCGGCATCGCCTATCTGACGCGCGCGTTGCGGCTCGCCGCGGGCGTGGTCATCAGCGCATCGCACAACCCGTACTACGACAACGGCATCAAATTTTTCTCCGCCGACGGCAACAAGCTGCCGGACGAAGTGGAAGCGCTGATCGAAGAGCAACTCGATTTGCCGCTCGCCTGTGCCGCGTCCGAGCAACTCGGCAAGGCGCGGCGTCTCGACGACGCGGCGGGCCGCTACATCGAGTTCTGCAAGAGCACGTTTCCCGCTGCGTTCGATCTGCGCGGTCTAAAACTGGTGGTCGACTGCGCGCATGGCGCCGCGTATGACGTCGCGCCGCATGTGTTCCACGAACTCGGCGCCGAAGTGATTCCGATCGGCGTCGCGCCGAACGGCTTCAACATCAACGACGGTGTCGGCGCGACCGCACCGGATGCACTGGTGCGCGCTGTGCGCGCGAATCATGCGGACTTGGGCATAGCGCTCGATGGCGACGCTGACCGTCTGCAGGTGGTCGATTCGGCAGGGCGCCTCTATAACGGCGACGAACTGCTGTACGTCCTGGTCAAGGATCGTGTTGCGACCGACGGCAAGGTGGAAGGCGCGGTCGGCACCTTGATGACGAATATGGCGGTGGAAGTGGCGCTGCAGGAAGCCGGCGTGAAGTTCGTCCGCGCGGCGGTCGGCGACCGCTACGTGCTCGAGCAGTTGCGCGAACACGGCTGGCAACTCGGCGCCGAAGGCTCCGGCCATATTCTTTCACTCGACCGCCATTCCACGGGCGACGGCATCGTGTCCGCGTTGCTGGTGCTCGCGGCCATGAAACGCAGCGAAAAATCGCTCGCCGACCTGCTCGACGGCGTCACGCTGTTCCCGCAGAAGCTGATCAACGTGCGCATGAAGCCCGACGCGGACTGGAAGAGCAGCGACGTGATCCGCCGTGCCATCGCCAAGGCCGAGAGCGCGCTGAACGGCCGCGGCCGCGTGCTGATCCGCGCGTCCGGCACGGAGCCGGTGCTGCGCGTGATGGTCGAAGCGGAAAATGTCGCCGACGCGCTTCATCATGCGGAGTCGATTGCCGACGCGGTGAAAGAGGCTACGGCGTAAGCCACGTTCTTTAGCGGCACAGCGCGGCCGGGGGGGGGGGGGGTGCGGACCCCCCCCCGCCCCCGGGCCCCCGCCCGCCCCCCCCCCCCCCCACAACCGCCCCCGCCCCCCGCCCTCGCCCGCACCCCCCCCCCCCCCCCGGCCCGCCCCCCCCCCCCCCC
>NZ_JARESO010000053.1:0-55740 GCF_046030175.1 Paraburkholderia sp. RL17-373-BIF-A | reverse complement strand
TGAGCGCATCCTGATTGTCGTCAACAAGCAGGAGACGCGCCGGTTCGGGAGCCGCAGCGGTCGCTCCGGGGGCGCCTGCGTCTGTATTTGCTATGGTCCTGGCTATCGGCAAACGGAGTGTCACAACCGTGCCTTTGCCCACGCCTTCGCTCCTAATTGAGATTGTTCCATGGTGAAGTTCGACCATCCGCTTTGCCACCGCGAGCCCGATTCCCAAGCCTCCTTCGGAACGCGCCTGGCCACGGGCAGACTGCGCGAATAACTCGAAGACGTGCGGCAGGACGGCGCTATCGATGCCAATTCCGTTGTCAGTGACGTCAATAACAATCAGCCCGGGTGTCTCCTCGCTCGAGTTGTTTGGCTCGACACGAACATCGAGCTCGATGGTGCCTCCGACAGGTGTGTATTTCGCTGCGTTCGAAAGGAGATTGCCCAGCACCTGGCTCAGGCGGACGTGGTCAGCACGCACGGGGACGGGCTCGTCCAGCCCCGTGATTTTGAGTGTGTGCCTGCGGGATGCGATGTGATGTCTGATGGCTGTCACAGCATCAGACACAATGTCGCTGAGTGATGTGTCGCTGTGCTTGATAGCGAGCTTGCCATGTTTCAGACGGGCGGCGTCGAGCAGGTCATCGACCAGAGTCCGCAGATGCCTCATCTGGCGTTGCGCAATAGTCAGGACTTCGACGGCTCTTTCGTTTTCGGCGCAAAGTCGTTTTGCTGCACTTATGGCGCCATCGATTGGCGCCATTGGATTTCGCAACTCGTGGCTGAGCATGGCGATAAACTCGTTGTGTCGTCGGTCGCTCTCTTCACCGCTGTCGCGGGCATTGACGATGGTCAACGCCGAGCCGGCGAAAACGGCGAGGTTTGAGAGGAGTCTGACGTCTTCGAGGTCAAATCTGCATTCCTGTGTGTGTGACATCACCCATATCGCCCCCAGCTCCGCATTCTCAGCCTTGATTGGAACGACTATGCCTTCCGGTACTTCGACTCCCGGAAACGCGAGGCAATGGAACTGAGCCTGCGGATTGACGAATAGTTGTGGTGTCCCCGCCTCCAGGGTCACAGCGCACGGGCACTCGTCCCATGCTGTCGTATGGCCACGCAGGCCAGCGCAGAGCCCGGCGACCGCGAGCCACCTGAAGACCCGATTGTCATCCGGTCCTTCGGCAAGACTGATGCCTGCGCTCCCGCACGGCACAGTGTCAGAGCCGTGTCCGCGATGGCTTGCAGAAATGCGGAGCGCGGGCCGGCCTGAGTCCGGGCGAGCGCCACAAGCGCTCGGTTCTCGGCCGCGTAATCTGCGGTGCGGACCGGCCTGCGGGCAAGCTCATCCGTTTGACTGGGCGCGCGACTGCTTTGCATGGCTGACAGAGCGACTGGAAAAATAGAGGGGGCTCGGAGGTCGGGATGCCAGGATGCTGCAAGCTCGACCGACGGGCGCCAGAGCGACCTTGTTCACAGCGGCGAATTTCACATGACGGGAGGGGCGGCACAAAGTCAACGAGGGTTCGTACCTGCTTGCTTGCAAGGGCGGCCTCGCTCCACAAACGGTAGCATCTCGAAATTGCTTGTGGCGCATCGTCCTCGAACTGCAAGCGGTAGCTGAATTCAGAAGGCATATAACGCACAAAGCCATTCGCTACATATGTCTCAGCGCATCCCTTGGCTCCTAGGCTCCAGAATGCGAAGCATCGGCCGTCCACCCAAGTTCTTGAGCGGGAAGTAGGAGCGGTGTGTCTCGAGGTCTACCGCTACAACGTGCGCGTTTGGGCCGATATGACCGTCACCCAGTTTTGAGAGCGCACCTGTTTCCACACGAAACATTGAGACAACTCCTGCTTCGCCGGCGACGTACAACAAATGCAGTGGAGGGTCATACGCGAGGACATCCGGGTCCTTTCCGACTTCGAACGATGATGTCGCGCGCATGGTGCGCATGTCGAGAACGATGAGTCGGTCGTTCCCCTCGCACGCGATGATTGCGAGCCGCTGGTTAGCATCTATTAGCAGCCCGTGGTTTCCCTTCGCGCCGGGCACGTCAATCCGCGCAACAATCTGGTCACTGGCCGGGTCGATTTCAATCAGCTGATTGCGCGTTTGTACGTTGACAAAAATGTGCTTTGAGCTTGGGTCATACTGGGTGTTGCCCGCCTCACCGCCAAGCGAGATGGTTGCGACTCGCCGGTTTGATGTCACGTCAATGACCGTCTCCGAGCCACCGGTTTCATCCGAAACATAGAGCTTGTGCGCCTCTGGGGCATAGGCCATCCCGTCCGGGTAGGCGCCGGTCGGGATGCGAGCGGATATTCCAAGAGTCGTCATGTCGATGGCGACCGCTTCGTCTTCTCCGGTAGCCGACGCATATACGCGCCCCAGCTCAGGAATTGCCAGCACTCCATGAACCGAACTGACGCCGGCGATGCGTCCAACCACGCGAGACATATTAGTATTAAAGACGACGATTTCACTATCGCCCAGGTGTGCGATAAATAGCAGGTGTCGGGTTGGGTCGAAGCTTTCGTAATCGAAGCGTGTGGTCTTACCGCCAAGCGGAACGTCGGCGACTTTCCGCAGAGGTAGATTGGAGGCTTCGAACGCCTCCTCGGTGTTCGTCGGACCACTTGAAGCAGAGGCAAGTGTGGCAATCGCCAGAGCTGCAACAGCGAAGGTTCGAAGCGTCGATGACCGGCCAGACGGGACCATGTCTTTGTACCAATGCTCTCGCTTTCTACGCTGCGGGCGGCCAATCGTGTTTTTCACTTTGGAAATCGCGACACCACGCATAGAGCGCGTCATACATCACCATGCCATGCGAAAGCATCTCATGGTCGTTCTCAAATATCCGGGAGAGGCCCAAAGACAAGGCAAGCAGTCCCGCAGCCTGAGGGGCCAGGTCGAGGCGCGCCGTATCCGCGCCTCGTACGATTACTGCAAGCGCGGCCAAGGCTGGGTCCGACAATTGATATTCCGCCAGGAAAGTGTCGAAACTGCAGAGCTCGCCAACGTGAGTCAGCTTCACGCCAGGGATATCAAACGGTATCGCACCTTCGAGCTCGGCGACGGCCAGCACCTGGTCCGCCGGTACAAAGAGAAATTCCGGCGACTTATCGATGAACCGTTGGACCAGCCAGGGGCAGGCAATGCGGTCAATTTTCGGGCGCTCGCGAGTAATCCATTTCATGTCATCCTCCGCGCAGGTAGTGCGGCTTGCATTCTCTGGGCCGCATTATCCCAGTTGATGAGGCTAAACAGCTGATTGACGTAGTCGCCGCGCTTGTTCTGATACTTCAGGTAGTACGCGTGCTCAAACACGTCTAGCACGAGGACGGGCTGAATGCCCCAGGCTGTGAGCTTTTGATGGTTCTCACACTGCAGGACCATGAGCTTTGAGGTCGCTGCATGGTAGCCAACGATGCCCCAGCCAGACGCTTCCACAGCAACGGTTGCCGCAACTAGTTGCGCCTTGAACTTCGCGTAGGAGCCGAAATTTTTGTCTATTGCCTTTGCCAAGTCACCCTTCGGCTCGCCACCTTTGCCCGAGACACTGGTCCAATAAATGGTATGCAGGATGTGACTGGACAACTGAAACGCGAGTTCTTTCTCGTAGAATTTCACCAGCGAGAAGTCATTCGACTCGCGAGCTTTTGCCAATCCATCTTCAGCTTTGTTCGCTGCGACTGCCGCCGGCTTATGGTGAAAGTTGTAGTGCAGTTCAACGGTGCGCGCGTCGATGACTGGCTCAAGCGCATCGTAGGCGAATGGCAATGGCGCTGCGACGTATTTGCCGTCCGCGTCCGTGAGCTTGTCTGTGTAACCGGGCTCTTCTGCGGCACGTACAGTTTGTGCCTGGGCCAGCATGATTCCTGCACCAACAGCAGCCGAGTTATGCAGGAAGGTACGACGTGTTGCCATGATTGCTTTCCTTGCAGACTGCGCAAAACGCGCGTTGTTAGATACCGTGAGAATGAATGAGCGGATAAACGACAAGACCAAACAGGGCTGCCGCGACTACGATGAACGGCTCCTGCAATTTCTTGAAGCGCCACAAAAGCAGCACGGTCGCAACGGCCAGCGCCACAGTGGGAATGTCAATGAGCGAACGCTTTGCGATAACCAGTACGGAACCCGTGATGGCGCCGACGGCGGCGGCCGTGATGCCGTCAACGAATGCCTTTACGGCCGGCAACTTTCCGTATTTTTTGAAGTACGGCGCCGGCAGAACCGTGAACAGATAGCAGGGCAGGAAAGTCCCTAGCGCAGCGACACAAGCGCCCGAAAAACCCGCCACCAGAAATCCAATGAAGCCGACCGTGATGACGACTGGGCCAGGCGTAATCATCGCGACCGCAACAGCATCGACAAACTGACGGTCATTCAGCCAGTGATGTTCTGTGACCACGCCTCCGTACAGGAACGGCACGATGGCGAGACCGGAGCCGAACACGAACGCGCCGGCCTTGGCGAAGAACAGTCCTATCTGGCCAAGCAGCGGGAGGTCCAGCCCGCTGAGCACGCCGCTCATCGTCGGCAGGTACCCCACAGCAAGTCCATGCACGGAACCTTTGGTGAGCCACTTTGGCGGAGCACGTCTTAGCCACCCGATAACCCCTGCTGCAATGAAGAGCCACGCAATCTCGGACTCCGTGATGAACGTCACGGCGGCCAGCGTCAGGAAAATCGCCCACAGGAGCTTGTCCGCGCCGACTGTCTTTGTTGTCAGCTTGTAGGCGCTCATCGCGATGATGCCGACAACAGCCGCTCCCACGCCGTAGAACACCGCCTGCATCCACGACAGGCCACCAAAGCGTGCATACGCCCAGCCGAGCGCCACCACCATCAGAAACGAAGGGATGACGAAGGCAATTCCCACGAGGGTGGCACCCAGCACCCGAAAGTGCACATATCCAAGATAGATGGCCAGTTGCGCGGCCATCGGTCCCGGCGCCAGTTGCGCCAGTGCTATCCCTTCCTTGTAGTCTTCTTCGCTAATCCAGCCCAGCCGTTCAACGAGGTCGCGGCGCATATAGCCGGCCAGGGCGACCGGGCCACCGAAGCCAATGGTGCCGAGCCGCAGCATGTAGCGGACGAGCTGGCCCAGTGTATAAGTGGGCGCGGCGTGCGTGACTGTGCTCATGGACGTTTCCCGGCGTCAGTATTCCCAGATGCGGCAAAGTGCGCGAGCAGGGAATCGAGGACGTTGCTCATCTCTGCGAGCATTTCGTCGTCGCTCAACGCGCGTGCTTTTGCCCCGGCCATTACCGCTTCGAAGCCGACGGCTTCCGGTACAACCGGGCCACCGATATCGAGCGCGTGCACCAACGCGCCCAGCTTGAGCAGCCCCGGCTCGTCTTCAAGTCCGAAGCTGGCCACCAGCACCTCAAAGGTCACGCGGTCGCCCACGTGCGTAAATGCAGCGCCGTCGAAGTCAAATCCCAGCGCATCTTCCGGGCACTCGCCCGGCGACGCGAGCCACAGAAAGCGTGCCCGCGAATCGATAAAGCGCCGGATGAGCCACGCGCTGGCAACGCGGTCGACCCACAGGCGTTGACGGGTTGCCCAGGTCCGGCCCTGATGGTCTTCGCGACGCAGTACGACAATCGCACCCTCGGCCTGATGAGGTTCCCCCGGCGACAGGACGGTGTTCGCCAACGCAACGAAGTCCTGCCAGGCGGCCTCGGCCCGCGTAGATGCCTCGTTCCGAAAAAAGTCGATGCCTGAAATGGCCTCGAAGTCCTTGCCAACACGGCGCAATAAGCGGGTGATTTCGGCCGGGGAGAGGTCCGACAGGGTTTTTCTTGCATCCGCCAGCAACCGCGCGAAGGCTGCGTACTCGTCGGTTCTATCGAACAGGCACCGAAATTCGGCCTCCTGGTCCGCTCCCCGGCTAGAAGTACGCACGACATGGGCCGCTCCGCCTGCGTCGCCGATGCTTGTTCCGAGCTCCAACAGTTCGGCTTCTGCGGCATCGGTCGCGGGAAGCAGGTAGACGCCGTCCCGTAAGACAGCACAGCCTTTGGCCTTGAGGGCACGCCAGAAGCGCATCCGGGCAGTGGCGTTATCAGTCGGCAGCGTCAGTACGAGGAGGAGCCAATCGTTTAGCGAATTCATGTTGTATACGTTACAACACGGTAGATTACTCTACAAGAACGAATTTCGAGCAAGGGTTGAGACTGGCGGGACTGGAGCGGTGCCGACCTGGAGCCTTTGAAACTGGCTGGAAGAGAATTGGGGGCCAACGGTCCCGATGACGAACCGATGTCCGACGGCCGGCGCAGAATGCACCGGTCGTCGACCTTTCAAAGCGAAGATTCGCTTCCGGTGTCAGTGGATGCGGCGGTGGTGAATATCGGGTAAATGTGCGTGCGTGTGGGTGATAGGCGCGTGTTGATGGAGGTGCGTATGGGGTTCCTCGCCCTCCCACTCAAAATCATACGTGTGCTGATGGTGTTCGTCGTGCCGGTGCCGATGGAGTGCGCCGATGGAAAACCCGGTTTCGTCCAAGACGTTTTGCTTCATACAGCGCTGAGTCAGCTAGCTCCAGCAATTCGCCTGGGTTGATAGCGTCGGCTTCGCTCATGTGTGCGACGCCTATGCTTAACGTAAGAGCGCCAAGAGGACTTCCTTCGTGTGCGACAGCAAGGCCCTCGATATTGGCTCGAATCCGTTCGGCTGCTTCGACTGCTTCGGCATACGAACAGCCACTAAGCGCGACAACGAACTCTTCGCCGCCATATCGAGCAAGCAGGTCGCCGTCTCGTATCGCTGCCTTGATGCATTTGCCAACAGTCTTTAGACACTCGTCGCCAGCCGAATGTCCATACCTGTCGTTGTACTTCTTAAAGAAATCTACGTCGATAAATAGTACCGCCGTCTCCGGAACGGCCGCAGTTCCCGGTGCAAAATATGAATTGAACTCGGCATCAAAGAAGCGTCTGTTCCCAAGCCCGGTGAGACTATCGACGTAGGCCAACTGCTTCAACTTCTCTTCTTCCGCATTTCGACGTTGTTCGGACAATACGCGGGTATTAATGTCCCTGACGGTAAACGCCATCGCTGCGTGTCCGTCAGTCGGTTCGGCGGGCATCGCGGCAATGAAGCTCCGGACCCATATGAAAGACTGGTCTCTGCGCCGTAACCGGTATTCGACAGACGCCTCCATGTGCTCTGTGCTCGCAGCTGTCATCGCCTGCTTGAGGCGGTGCCAGTCATCCTGATGGACCATCCGTTCTATTTTGCATCCAACCAGGTCGTGGGGCTCGTATCCAAGGGTATGTCTTACGCGGGGAGATACATACTGGAACTCGCCGTTCGAAGCGAGTTGAATAATGACCTCGTCGGAGTGTTCAGCTAACTGGCGAAATCTGCGATGACCGTCGATGACCAGAGAAACGAGACGATTGCGTTGAACTTGCAACACAGTGATGGGGAGCGCGATAGACAGGGCGGCTACCGTGAAGACCTGAAGCGCAAGGATGCGTTCCTGCATGTTGCTGAAAGTGGTCAACCAGAGCGGCCCCATTCCGCGCACCGTCAGTGGCACAGCAATGCTGATGAAAAGTAGGATGCCGAGAAGAACGGTTGAAAGCTCGGCGTGGAACGCAAGGAGGGCGAGCGGAGGCAGAGCCCAGTAAAGCACCGACTGGCTCGTCTGGACGAATATCAAGGTTGTGACGCATCCGACAAGCGCCAGTAACGCCAGCGACTTCATCCGATTCCCGGGTTCCAACAGGCTCCGCCATTCACCTGAGACGATATTCAAAGTCACGGGCGTGAATATCACAAAACCGAGCGACGCGGATATCACCCAGTTAGAAAAGGAAGAAAAAGGATGGGTGGTGAAGACACCCTGCAATAGTAAAACCGCAGCCAAACCAGAAACTAGCGGAGCGAGAGCACCTGCTACGAGCACAAATCGAAGAAACGTTCTCGGGTTTATCAGTTCCTTTGAAGAACTAACCCACGGCAGAAGCAAAGCAGCCGTACACACTTCGACCATACCGCCCGCGGTGAAGGAAAGAGATACGTAGAGGCTTTCGCCGCCCATCAGGTTTGCTACAAGGTTCCCGATTACCCCGCCTATAAGGATAGACGGCTTGCTGCGGCGTGGAACCGCCATCAGGTGTCCGAGCAGGTAGCCGTCGGCTATCCAGACAGCGACGATTTCGCCGGCCATGGTTTTAAGCTGACCACTGACAACAACGAGGCAAAAAGATGCAATCGTCGCCACGACCACGTGATAGAGGCGACGGTCTGCTTCTCTTGAGCGCGTAGTTGTTTCTTGGTCCGCTGCTGGCAAACGTGTTGAAGCCGAAAATCGTCCTTCACCCATCTTCCACCTATCTTGTGTTTCAAGGTTGTCAGGCGACACGGTCCCCGCGACCCTCGTTCAACAGTTCTGTGCAAATCGTTTATCGGCGCTTACGTCTCAAACTTTAGGAAGAGTCGTAAATCCTCTCGACAAGTTATTGACGCCCCGTTCGCGACGAGTGCGCTAAATGTGCGGTGCCTCACGTTACCGTACTGCCGACGGGTGGCACTATCGCTGGAACTGGCGCGAGCGAAACGGAAAACCACCGGCTACAAGTCCGAAGTCCTCACTGCGGACGTTCTATTGAAGTCGGTTTCGTCGCTTGGAAAAGGCGCAGGTGTCTGGCGAGCAGGCGCTGAACCTCGGAAGCGAGAACATCACTAATGAAATTTTGCTGAAGCTGGCCAGGCGGGTAAATACACTTCTGGCTCAACCTGACATCGCTGGTGTGGTCATCACGCATGGAACAGAGACGCTCGAAGAAACGGCCTACTTCCTCAACCTCGTGGTGAAAAGCGACAAGCCCGTGCGCCGGCCCGAATCCTCGCCCGACCGCCAACTCAGGTTGAACGGTTGTCGAGCTGACTGGCAAAGCAAGTTCGCTTGACCGTCGTTATTCGTGCCGCGCACGCTGCCTCGTGCTCAGGTGCAAAGGAGCTCACGCCTGCTGATTCCGGTGTCGATTTACGGGTCTTGCAACCAGGACGGCGTGTGCTATTGGGACTCGATTGCGTCGAGCCGCGCCTGCGCCGTCTCATCAGGATGCTGACGCTGATACGCCTCGAACACATGTGAGCAAAGTTGCGCCAATGCAGCAAGATGTACCGCCTGGTCGGGATGCTCTACCTCACCCGCGTTCAGCAAGTCGTCGAGTACAGGAGCAAGACGGCGCAGTTGCCGGAAAGTGGCGTCGTCAAGTTTCATGTTGGGTTTCCTATCTTCGGCCGATATCGCACAGGCGGTACGAAACTGGCTCACACCTATTCTTAAGCCCCCTATCACCGGAGGGAGCCGGCGGCCCACCGGCTTTTTTAAGTCTCTGCTTGGAAGGCATGCATCAAGGCTCTGCGCCAGATTTTGCACGGCCAACCGCGGTCGGCACGCCCGGGTCGGATGCGTGCTCTTTCAGGGCGGTGCCCCGTTGGGTCCGCCCGGTCCCGTGTTGTTATTTGGCGAGCTGGCAGGTCTTGGAATCAAAGCCAAGCGTCATGCTCTTCGTCACCTTGGGTATGACAGCCATGGGTTCGTCCGGTTTTCGGTCTAGATAGGTGACGACGATGGAGCTGCCATGGAACACAATCGACCGCGGCATGATGCGGTCGCCAAGGAAGATAGCGTTGGTCTTACTGCAGTCACTGAATGCCACCGCTACGTACTTGAAAATGCCGCTACCGCCTGGTTCGTCCGCCAGGAATAACGCGGCAGCAGGCTTCGAGTCAAGCCGGCCACCGACGGGCTTGCCGAACACACGCGTCACGTGTTGCGTCGCCGAGCCAGGCGCGGCCGGTATCGCTCGCTTGCCATTCGACAACTTCACGTCTTCGTTGTTGATGCGGAAGGTCGCATTCTCGTAGTCGACATCGACAGTTCCAGCCTGGGCCCGGACGGCTACCAGCACGAGGCAGGTCGCGATTGCGGCGGTGGTCAACTGCTTCCTCATGATTCATGCGCTCCGTCAGGAAACGTCTGCCGCGTAGTCGCGAAGTGAACGTTCCGAAGTTGTTGTTCTTCGGGCCGCTCTCGCCCGGCCTAACGCAGGGTGAGGTGCGTTGTGCGCGGCGACTGGAATCACGTCACGACGACGTGGTCGCAGAACCACTCGTTGAATGTGTCAAAGCCCTGCATGGTCAGCCCGAGCCGGTGCGCATTCTCGCAGGCCCGCACCAGCATCCAGCACGCGGCTTCCTCGAGGTCGGCTTCGAAGTCCGGCGCATTGGTTTTGTCAAAGTGCCGCAGCGCTGTGGCCACACAGCTCTCCGCGGCATTGAAGGCCAGGCGGCCCACCGGCCGGCCGTGCAGCTTCGTGTGCGCCAGGTCGGCCGCATCGAACTGCCAGTCCACGCCCGCCGGCGTGCCACAGCGTCTCGCCCAGTATACGTTCGGCCGCGCTGGTCAGGGTGATAGCTGAAGCGAAGCGATGGCGCTCTAGAGCGACGGGTTTCGACGCGAGATGTGATAGAGCTGTCGCGCAGAGCAGCATCACATCGGATGTCGCCTGTGACTGAGTGGTTTCACATCAGTCTCCTCCGCGCTAGCCGTGGCTATCGACCCACGCACGACACCATGAAAGGCCTGCTGATTCTGCCTCTTCATTAGTATCGAAGGCGCCAAGCACTCCAGACGCCTCTACAACCTTCGAGTCGCGCATGATTGTGCCGCTTCCGGCGAATCGTTCCGGTCGCATGATATCTTCCTGCTGCAGGATGGCATGGCCCCACAGCGTGTACCCACGATATTTCTCAGTTTGCATCTGTTGACCTCTAAAGGTCGTCCGTACCGCTTCTTATCAGTGATTGCCTCAACTCTAGCGGCTCGACAAGTATCTACTGCTTGAGCCGTTGGGTGTCGATTCCGGCCATCTTCAACGTAGCGTCAATCATCTTCAGTTCCTGGACGAAATCGAGTGCCCATTCTTCGCCGTCGCAGCGCACGGTCATGCCGTTGTGCATCGAAATCAGATAACGCGCCTTGAACAAGGCATCGACAAGCTTCGATTCTCGTTCGGCTTCCCGAACCCACTCGTCCGCTCTCATGATGGAATCTCCTCTGAACAAAAGGAAGCTGGATGTTGAGCCGAGCGCGCGATGTCGCGAAGCCAGTTCCCCAAATAAAAGTGACAGTTCACCGCAATGAAATTGCGTGTACGATACTGTATAAATATACAGGTTTTTGATGCAACATGCCCAGCGCTTTAGCTACCGCCGAAGAGATACATCCGTCCTTGTGGCGTGCGTCGCAGCTCGCGCGTGGCCGTGGGCGGGTCATTGAGACCGGCTATCCCGCGCTGTCTGCCGAACTTCCCGGCGGGGGCTGGCCGCTCGGAGCGCTCGTCGACCTGATGGTGCAGCAAGCGGGTGTGGGCGAATTGCGGCTGTCGCGCCCCGCGCTGAGTGCCGCAGGCAATCGACCCGTTGCATTCGTTCAGCCGCCGCATACCCCGGACGGACTTGGACTTAGCTACATCGGACTTTCCATTGAGCAGGTCCTGCGGGTCAAGGCGCAGAAAACCGCGGATGCGCTCTGGTCAGCCCAAAAGGAACTCGGAGACATACGCCGCAGTATTTGCCAGCAACTCCACAACGAAGCGTTTATCGCGGCTGCCTCGCACGGGTTGTTCTTTCGAGTCGAATCATTGAGGGCTGGGAACAGGCAACCGTCATTGCCTTCTTTCGACAGAGCACCGTTGACCTACTGGTTGCTGGATTGAATCAGCAAGGCTGCTATGCGTCACGTAGTTGAAACGCTCTCTGCGACTACGGTACCGATGAATTGTCCTCATTACTGGATAGTCGGTGACTCTACGACCCCTCACTTTCATACGCGTGTACGAGTCCCTTCGGTCAGGCCAAAGCCGACAAACTACGATAGCGTGAAGCACTCGCGCAATTACATCTTTATGTAACCCGTCACGCAAAGCCGCCGCGGTGGATTGGAAATGTGAAGGAACCGCTGAAAGTTTCCGATTGCAGACGCGATTGATGGTGGTCCTGCTGGCAATGGTGCGTCGACGCCTGCAGGAATAGTCGCTGGTATAAAGCTGTTCGCCAGACTAGCCATAAAAAGAGCAATCGATGCGCGCATCGGTGGTCGTGGCATTTGCGGCAGCGGCGTAGTGATTGTCGCGTACTGACTTACAGACGCACCCCGACGAACCAAGGCGCCTGCTCTCTCTCAGGCACTTTGCTGTTCAGCGCCCGGCCGCGGAACGCCTCATTTGCGCTAGACTGGCTTTGAGCAACCGGAGGGAGACCTAGATGATACGCAAGACGCTCAATGCCTCGCAGCTTCAGCAGGAGGTCAACCGGCGAATCCATCGACTGCGGGAAATAGTCGAGGATGGCGTGAAGATTCGTGTGCCGCGGCCACAGTTGCAAGAAGCTGACAAGACAGGCTGCAACTGGAACATGACCCACTTCGGCAACGCAGTCGGCTTCGAGCGCGACATCGAGGGCGTGCTCAAGGCCGTGCGTGCGGAATACAACCTTAGTACCGAAGTGAAAGACACCGGCAACCCGTTTGGGGACTAGCCGCAGAAGATATCGGAGTAGGAAGAATAGTAGCCGGCTTCTTGTGATAGAGCTGCTTGACAGCGAGCTTGCCGCAATAAGTGACAGCGGCACTCCCCAGTGGTTGCGCCAACTGCGAGTGCTGGTTTCCTTTTTCTTGCGCATGCACCGGTGCGCTATCGTTCCTGAATGACGAACCTGGCACATGGGAACGATATGTATTATCGCTGGATAGGCGTATTCACGATGTTTCGCGGTTCGCCTGCCACGTAGGCTGAAATGTTGTCCAGGAGCTGGTCGGCAAGCGCTTGAATCGCCTCTTCGCTCGCCCAAGCCACATGAGGCGTCAGGATGAACGCTGGATGATTCAGAATTTCATTCAGTGGATTGTCTTCCGACAAGGGCTCCCGGGTAACAACGTCAAATCCGGCGCCAGAAATCAGGTTGCGGTTCATGGCCCTAACTAGCGCTGCCTCGTTCACTAGCCCACCACGTGCTGTGTTGATGAGCAGTGGCCGTCGCTTCATCGTAGCAAACTCGGCGTCGTCGATGAGGTCTCGAGTCTGTTCGTTCAGCGGGCAATGAAGAGTAATGATGTCAGACTCTTCAAGGACTTTTTCAAACGGGGTGTATAGCATCCCCATGTCGTCGCGCCCTTTGAAAGCTGAGAATAGGACTTTTAGCCCCAACGCTCTGCCGATTTCTGCCGTCGCTTTCCCTAACGCACCGTCGCCGATGATGCCAAGCGTGGAACCCGCCAAGTCTTTGATGGGATAGTCGAAGAAACAGAATTGGCCGGACTCTTGCCAGCGGCCGGCTTGTACCGCCGAGCAGTATGCAGTCAGGCTTCGCCGCAGGGCAAAAATCAGTGCGAACGTGTGCTCGGGTACCGTGTGCACCGCATAGTTCCTCACGTTGCAGACTGAAACACCCATCTGATTGCATACACCCGTGTCGACGTTATCGGCGCCGGTTGCGGCAATAGCGATGAGCTTAAGCTTTTTCGCTTGGGTAATCACATCAGCACCGAGCTTTACCTTGTTGGTAATTACGATGTCAGCGTCGCGAACTCGGTCAAGAACCTGGTCAGACGTCGTAGTTTCGTGGAGCTCGAGCTCGTGATTGAAAGGAAGTTCTTTAAGTTTTGTGGTCGGCGGAATGGTCGAGCGGTCGAGGAAGACGACTCGCAAAGGAGAGGATGATGGATTCATTTGTATTGGGCCTGTTAGCTAACAAAAAGGGGCGGCTCCCGCCAATCGCGCGCTACGGAGGCGGTAAGGCGGCAGCTTCGGGAGTTCGTGGCGGACCCCAGCGATGCTGAAGGTAAGACTTGACCCTAGAGTGCCTCAACCTCGAGTGTTGACCGGAGAATCGTCCGAAGAGGGGTGTCGATAGGGAAAAGCAAAGGGTTCGGGACGCAACGACCGCTCCGGACCCTTGCTCACTTCTCGGTGACCTCAACGCGACTTTGAGGGCGCTTTACGGTGTCAATGAAAACCCGTTTCAATCGTCTTGTGGTCCTTGCGAGAGTTGAGTTTTGAAAGTTTCGCGGTTGAGGGCCTTTTCCCATTTTGCAACGACTATCGTCGCAATGCCGTTGCCGATGACGTTAATGATGGCTCCCCCCTCCGAAATGAACCGGTACACCCCCAGTACCAACACCAAGCCCGCTACCGGGATGCCGGGTACCGAACTCAGTGTAGCTGCCAGAACAATGAATGCACCTCCGCTGACGCTCGCGGCGCCCTTCGACGTGAGCAACAGAACTAGCATAAGAGTAAGTTGATGTCCGAGGCTAAGTGTACTGTCGGTAGCTTGCGCGATAAAGATTGCCAGAACCGTCATGTTGATACAACTTCCGTCGAGGTTGAACGAGTATCCAGCAGGAACTACCAGTCCGACGACAGACTTGTCACAGCCCAGTTTTTCGAGCTTTGCCATGAGCCGAGGCAGAGCGGACTCCGACGAGGACGTGCCAAGGACAAGAAGCAGCTCGTCCCGGATATAGCGCAGAAACGCTATCAGACTAAATCCAGCGAGGCGGCAGACTGCCCCCAGAACAACAAACACAAAGACAAGGCCGGTGAGGTAGTAGGTGAGTAGCAACTGACCATAGGAACCCAGCGACACAACACCGTATTTGCCGATGGTGAAGGCAATTGCACCAAACGCACCGATCGGCGAGACATACATCACGATGCGGACCATGTTGAAGAAGGTGTTCGCGCCGGCGTCAATTACTGAAAGCAAAGGCTTGCCGCGTTCACCGAGCATCTGGAGTGCGAAGGCGAAGATAATAGACACGAACAGCACCTGCAAAATGTCGCCCTCTGCAAATGCCCCAAACACCGTTGTTGGGATAATGTGGGATATAAAGCCGACAACGCTTTGGTCGTGAGCAGCCTTTGTGTAGGCGGCAATAGCTGAAACATCGAGTGTGCGCGGGTCCACATGCATTCCGCTGCCAGGCTTCAATATGTTGACTGCTATCAGGCCGATGGCAAGGGCCAGCGTCGTCATTACCTCAAAATAGATGAGTGATTTGACGCCGACGCGACCAACCGACTTTATGTCGTTCATGCTCGCGATGCCGTGGACCACGGTACAGAAAATCAATGGAGCAATCATGAGCTTGATGAGCTTCAGGAAGTTGTCTCCTAAAGGCTTCATTGCTTCGCCGACGGACGGATAGAAGTGTCCGAGAATAATGCCCAGGACCACCGCTATCAAGACTTGAATGTACAGGTGGTGGAACCACCGCTTTCGGGTGCGAGGGGCGGGCTGCGGGTGGACTGATGCCTCCGTTGCAATGCTCATGATGTGTCTCCTACATCGTTACTGGATTCGGGTCGGCTTATGCGCCGTTCACCGGGTTTGAACCAATACTGAAAATGCTTCCTGACTCTGGTTAGCGTCTTGTTTGTTCGAACCGTACGACGCGAACCGGCATAAAGTTCGCAAGACGAGGAGCCTGTCAGTCGAGATTACGTGTACCAAGCGACGCCTCCCTTTACTGCGTTATTCCTGGAGGTCTGCGATTTCAATCAAGTTGAAGTCGGGGTCGCGGATATAGACAGAGCGGATTTTCTGGGTGGCACCGGTGCGTTCAACTGGTCCTTCGATGATTGGGCAGTTGCATCGCTCAAGGTGTGTGACAACGTCGTCTAACCGAACACCTGCGATAAAGCACAGGTCGAGCGCACCGGGAACAGGTAGATGCGCATTTGGCTCAAACTCAGAACCTCTCACGTGTACGTTTATTTTCTGATTGCCAAACCGGAAAGCAATGCGTCCTTCACCGAATGTTTCGAGTTGCATCTGCATGACTTCCGTGTAAAAGCGCTTCGTGACTTCGAAATCAACGCACGTTAAGACCAGATGGTCCAGATGGTCAATGAACCCCACGTCAGACCCCCGTTTCAAATGCGCGTTGCTCAGGACGACCATCACTGGCGAGAGATGGCATAGGGTGCAGGTCCATGCGCCGACCCGCCTTAAGCAATTGACTTGGCACATCGTGCCCAATAAGTCTTGGAAGCAGAGCCGAGGCAGCAAGCAGGTCCGGAAGGTTCACGCTGGTGTTGTAGCCGTCGAGTTCCAGCATATGCACAAGCTCTTCCGTGCAAACGTTGCCAGTTGCCCCTGGCGCATACGGGCAGCCGCCGAGGCCGCCAAGCGAAGCGTCGAAACGGTCGATGCCTGCTTTGAGCGCGGCGAGTGTGTTGGCGAGAGCCATACCGCGCGTGTTGTGGAAGTGCAGGGTCAACTCGAGCGCAGGGAATCGCGCGCACGCGGCTTGGCACAAGGCGCGAACTTGTGAGGGAAACGCCATACCGGTAGTGTCGCAGAGCGTGACCCCGTGCACACCGAGGTCCGCGAAACGCTGCATCCAGGCGAGGACTTCCTGTTTAGCAATGTCGCCCTCCATCGGGCATCCCATTGCAGTGGAGAGGGAGACGTTTATCGCGACCTCGGTTTGGTTCACGACGCTAATAACGTCACGAAGTTGCGCGAAGGATTGTTCGCGGCTCATGCGCAAGTTGGTGCGGTTGTGGCTTTCGCTGACCGACATCACAAGATTCACTTCATCCACGCCGCAGGACAATGCGCGCTCGGCACCGCGAATGTTGGGAACAAGGACCGTGTAAATTACGCCTTCGTGCCGCTTGATTTGGTGCATAACCGCTTCAGCATCACGTAGGGCTGGTATCGCCTTCGGAGATGTAAACGACGTTACTTCGATTTTCGCGTATCCGCACTTGCTTAGCCGGTCGACCAGGGCAATCTTATCGTCGGTATCGACGAATTGGGCTTCATTCTGGAAACCATCGCGAGTGGCGACTTCGTGGATAAAAATGGGTTGACCTTTCATCATCACGCTCCTTTCAGATAATGCCGTGAGAACGCCATGATTCGCGCGTCGCGGCGTCTATGCCGAGCCTTTCAAGTACAGCGTCCGTATGCTGACCGAGTGTCGGCGCAGATGAATTAACAGTGCCTGGGGTTGCGCTGAGTTTTGGCACAATCCCCGGTACTTTTACTGGAGTTCCGTCGGGCAGTTGTGTGTCGAGAATCATGTCTCGGGCAAGGTAGTGCGGGTCGCTTGCGATCTCTTCTACGTCGTAGATTTTCCCAGCGGGGATTCGAGCTTCATTGAGCGCGGCCAGAACGTCGTCGAGCGACTGACTCGCCGTCCATTCAGCGATGGCTGCATCGATGCGCTCGACATTCTTTACCCGGCCGTCGTTTTGTGCGAGCGCTGGGTCTTCCGCGAGGTCACGACGACCGATAAGGTCCATCAGGCGGCGGAAGATGCTATCGCCGTTGCCCGCAATCAGAGCGTACTTTCCGTCGATGCAACGATAAGCGTTCGAAGGTGCGATGCCGGGCAAGCTGCTGCCCGCAGGCTGGCGCACGGCGCCGAAGACAGAATATTCGGGCAGCAGGCTCTCCATCATATTGAAGACCGACTCGTAGAGCGCAACGTCTATAAGTTGCCCCTGGCCGCCATTCTGGTCGCGATGACGCAGCGCCAGGAGAATGCCGATTACGCCGTGCAGTGCGGAGAGCGAATCGCCGATGGAAACGCCGACGCGTACTGGCGTGCGCCCAGGTTCACCGCTGAGGTGTCGAAGGCCGCCCATCGCCTCGGCTACGACTCCAAACCCGGGGCGGTCGCGGTATGGCCCCGTCTGCCCGTAGCCCGATACGCGCAGCATGACAAGACGTGGATTGAGCGCATGCAGTTCGTCCCAGCTGAGTCCCCAGGCTTCGAGCGTGCCGGGACGAAAGTTCTCAATCAGAACGTCGCTTTCCGCGATGAGCTTGCGAGCTACGTCTTGACCTTCAGGCGAACGGAGGTCGAGTGTGACCGATTCCTTGTTGCGCGATTGCGTGGCCCACCACACCGAGGTGCCGCCATGCAATAGACGCCATTTGCGCAGCGGGTCGCCGGCGCCGGGAGGTTCGATTTTGGTTACGTGCGCTCCGAATTCAGCGAGCATTTTCCCGGCGAAGGGGCCGGCAATGAGCTGCCCCATCTCGAGCACGCGTATACCTGCGAGCGGTTTTGTCACGGCTGTCTCCTGTGAAGCTTCGTTTTACCGATGCTTCACTGTGCGACAAGCCGACGCCCGTGAAAATCGAAGAATTTTCCAGCACCCTTTCCATTTTGGAAAGGGTTGGAATTACGCTTCTTTCCGACCCGACATGAAGTTGAACAGGCGGACTGCCTCAGGCGACAGCGCTTCGAGAGACCGGGTGCCAATCCAGAGTGTCCTGATTGCCCGGTCGTCGACAAGCTGAACGGGCCGCAGGCCCGCGGCGAGAATCTCGTTTCGAACCGCGGCTTCAGGCAAGACGCCGATACCCAAGCCTTGCTCAATCATTCGGCAGATACCATCGAAACTGCTTACCTGGATGCGAACCTTGAGCGTCTGCTCAGCGGTGATTGCCGCGGCGAGTAAACGGGCGAGTAGTGAGCTTCCCTCGTTCAAGCCGACGTACTCGAAGTCGAGTGTGTCGACAAATGCGACCTGTTGAAGGGTCGCGAGCGGGTGGCCATTCGGCACGAGCAAGACAAGCTTGTCCTGCCTATAGACGGCCTTCTCAATATTTGGGGCTGGAACATTGTCCGCGAAGATGCCAATGTCGGCATCACCGCTTGTCACTGCGGCCACTATTTCTCCACTGAGCCGTTCCTCCAGCGAGATTTTGACGGTGGGGTTGTCGGAAAGGAAGATACGTACATCGCGCGGCAAAAATTGGACGATGGCGGAGGTGTTTGCCCACATCCGCACGTGCCCACGAACCCCCGTTGAATAGTCACTCATTTCGTTGGCCATGCGGTTTACGCGCTCAACCACCTGCCGTGCGTGGGCGAGCAACCCTTTGCCTGCAGCGGTCAGTTCGACGCCGCGCGGTTGCCGGAGGAGGAGCGTGCACTCGGTGCTTCGTTCGAGCTCAGCGATTCGCTTGCTGGCTGCAGACAGGGTCATGTTCGTGCGCTCAGCAGCTCTAGTCAGGCTACCGAGTTCGGCAACGACGATAAAGAGTCTGAGCGACTGCAGGTCGTAGTGAAAAAAGCTCGACATAGGGTGACCAATGGGAAGTTACATACATACTAGCTCAGCCGCTAGTTTTGAAACCGGAGCCTCAAGTTCGACGACTCGAAAGCAGAAGATATGGGCAGCAGAAAAGCGCTGCAGCGTTGCTATTCGATAGCAACATAAGCCACACATTCGCGACTGGACAGCTTGCGCTACATTTCCTTGGCAGTGCGCCTTGGACGGTTGCCACCGGCTCTCGTATTCTCAGGCCTTGAAAGCCCGCGCTTTCTTTGCGCGCAGTTCGCCTCCCGTTGGCAGCACCGCGTAACAGCTGGTGGAAATAGCGAATTCGTATCACAGAGATACCGAATCCGGACTGTACATATCAGATTCGAAACCTGAGGATATGCCGGGTAGGGTAAGCGGGACCATCAGATGACCGCACCATCAACTGACTGTATTGGGAGCATCCATGGTCGACGTCAAGCGGGAAAAGCTCGAACTGCTCGTTCACGGTGTGTCTTTGAGTATCGCGGCGATACATAGGCCCGGTGTAGGCGAGCCTGTAATTTTTCTCCATGGGTTCGGTTCTACCAAGGAAGACTACGCCGACATGGCGAGACTGCCAGCGTTTTCCGGACGCCCGTTCATTGCCTACGACGCGCCAGGCTGCGGCGAGAGCGAATGTAGCAATCTTTCGGCAGTATCTATGCCATTTCTCGTCGATACCGCACGAGGAGTGCTGACGCGTCTGGAGGTAGAGCAATTTCATCTGGTTGGGCACTCGATGGGCGGCCTTACGTCGCTAATGCTCGCTCACGAGGAAGGCGAACGCGTCCTAAGCTTCATCGACATCGAGGGCAACGTCGCACCTGAAGACTGCTTCTTGAGCAGGCAAATCACGAGCCATCCGTCCGACAACCCTTACCAGTTCTTTGCCGACTTCATCGACCGGAACTGGAAAGCCAACGACTTCTCGAGCTCTTTGTACGCGGCAAGCCTCCAACACAAGGTCCGTGCAGAAGCCGTTCACGGAATCTTTACGTCGATGGTTGAGCTTTCCGACCATGGCGACCTCCTTACGAAGTTCGTCGAACTGCCGTGTCGAAAGATGTTTATGTATGGCGAGCAGAATGCCGGCCTGTCCTACCTTTCGTGCTTGGAAGAATCGGGTGTGACGCTAGCATGCATTTCGGACTCCGGCCATTTTCCGATGTACTCCAACCCCGTCGAGATGTGGAAAAGAATCGCGTTCTTCCTTGGGTATGTCGTTCCCCAGTAACCATCAGGCCGAGACTCGACACGCCAAACTTTCCCGCTGCGTCGCCGTAAGGCAGTCATAGGCGCCTAAACACTCGAGGCGGGTCTGGTACGTGCGCGTTTTGCGTGCGAAACTACTGCATCGACCATCGGATGGTGGCGGTTCGGATTCCATGCAAGCGCAGCGGTCACGACCATGACGCGCTCCTTCAGCGGGCGGAAGACAACATTCTCGGAAGCAAGCTTGCGCGTTGACGCCGGCACGAGCGCGACTCCTTGCCCGCAGCCGACGTAAGCGATTTGTGACGTCACTGAGCGAACCTCGTGCAAGACCCGGGGTGCGAAGCCATGGGACTGGCAGACCGCCGTCAGAAAATCAAAGTAAGCCGGGCTCACCTGTCGCGAGGACATGACAAGTGATTCGTCGGCCAGTGACCGCAACCGGACCCGGGAGAGCTTTGCAAAGGGATG
Source organism: Paraburkholderia sp. RL17-373-BIF-A (assembly GCF_046030175.1). Taxonomy (NCBI): domain Bacteria; kingdom Pseudomonadati; phylum Pseudomonadota; class Betaproteobacteria; order Burkholderiales; family Burkholderiaceae; genus Paraburkholderia; species Paraburkholderia sp. RL17-373-BIF-A. The sequence continues at coordinate 34,921 of NZ_JARESO010000053.1, read as the reverse complement.
GTCCCGCGGCACCGCGACTGCAAGTCTGTCCTCGGCCAGTGGCATCGTTGCGATTCCATGGCCGACATTCCCATCCAGCCTCACAAACGCCACATCGAGTTCGCCTGCCTCCAGGGCCGGTACTGCCTCGACGCTGTCAATCTCCCGAATGAAGACCGTCAGGTCTGGGTATTCGTGCTTCAACGCATTCAAAACCTCAGGCACCGTTTCGAGCATGGCCGAAGTGATTGCGCCGACCTGCAGCACACCGGTCTGCCCAGCAGCGACCTCTCGCACTACTCGCTCAAGGCGCTCCACCTGGTCGGCGAACTGGCGAACGGCCGGCAGAATCGCGGCGCCGGCTGCGCTCAGTTGCGTGCCGCGGCGGGAGCGCTCGAACAGGTTTAATTTCAGCGACTGTTCGAGCACTTTTATCTGCTCCGTCAGCGGCGGCTGTGACATGTTTAAGCGCTGCGCGGCCCGCCCGAAGTGTTTCTCCTCGGCGACTGCAAGAAACATCCAAAGTTGGCGGATTAGACGGAAATCAATGGTTGCCATTTCAATGGACCTTATTGTCAAACCAATACCGGGTCTCGGACGGCCGGGGAATATTGGCTCCGTGCGGACGTGCTGAGTCATCCGTGAATCGTATCAGACAGATACCTGATTGCGAATTTACATATCAGGGCAATGAGCCGACGATTGGGTATCGTTCACTCGGACCATCGCCAAATGACCCATACTTCAACGCTTGACCGGCTGGCGTCACTCGACACCAACACAGTTTCTGATGCACTCGACTTCCTTGGTCTTCCAGGTGCGACCTATGGCTTGCGTCCACTCTGGGATTGCCCGAAGGTTGTCGGCCGGGCGAGCACCATCCTCCTTGGCCCCAAGACCGATGCGACTCCGACAGTTCACCTCATCTCGCCTGTTATCGACGCTGTAACAACGGATGACCGCGTTCTGGTTATCGGCGGTGGCCTGGAGGGAATCTCCTGCTGGGGAGACATCCTTGCTAATGCCGCAGTTGCGAAGAAAATTCGCGGCTCAATCATCGATGGCGTAAGCAGGGACATCGAGGGTAGCGAGTCCATCGGCTATCCGGTCTTCGGCCGCGGCGTCACGATGATAAGCGCCAGAAATCGCGTCGTTCAGATTGACTCCGGGAAGCCCGTCCAGATTGACGGGGTAACCGTGCACGAGGACGACTATGTGGTCGCCGACCGTTGCGGCACGGTATTTGTGCCTGCTTCTCGAATCGAAGAAATACTCGACTTGGGCGAGCGAATCACACGTCGGCAGGATGGCATGGTGGCCGCGGTTCGTGCGGGACGCTCCGTCGCCGAAGTGATGCACGACAAAGAATTCGAAGCAATTCGCACACAATAATCTTCCTCGGAGTGATGCACATGACGAACCCTCAGAAGGCGAGCGCAGAAGACAAAGAGTTGGTTGCGCTCTTCGATGGCCTCGACACCCCAGGCGTGTCGGACGCATTGGACCAGCTTGGTCTACATGGCCAGGCATTCAACATCGCGCCACTAGCCGACTATGCGTACCCCATCGTTGGACCGGCGTTCACGGTCAAGTACATACCCGCATCTGTTCCGCCGGGCACCGTCGGAGACTTCATCGACGACGTTGCAGAAGGTGATGTGGTCGTAATTGATAACGATGGCCGGACCGACTGCACGGTATGGGGTGACATCATGACCCAGTACGCTGGGTTGCGAGGAGTTGCTGGCACCGTCATTGACGGAGTCTGCCGTGATGTTAGTAAGGCGTTGGGCGACGGCTATCCGCTCTTCACGGCCGGTAGATTTATGCGTACAGGCAAAGACCGCGTGCAGGTCGAATCTGTCAACACGACAATCGCGGTCGGAACGGTACGAGTCGCTACTCGGGACATCGTGGTCGCTGACGCCAACGGGGTAGTCATTGTGCCGCGCGCCCGCGCTCGAGAAGTCGCCGAGGAGGCACGACAAATTGAATCTGTCGAAAGCTCCATCCGCGAACGTATCGCAAACGGCGCGACGATTCGCGAGGCGCGGACCGCACTCGGCTATCACACACTGCAACGGAAAGCATCATGACGAACACGACTATTGCTTACGATGAGGCGTCCCTTGCGCAAGCCCGGCGCCTTGGCACGTCCACCCTATATGAGGCGTCCGGAATTTCGACGGCCTCGGTGGACCCCGCGATTCGAACAGTTTAGCCCGGCGCATCGGTTGCTGGCGCGGCCTATCCTGTCGAGTGCGCGCCGGGTGACAACCTTGCGATTCACATCGCTATGGAACGTGTGCCACTTGGCAGCGTTCTCGTCGTATCGGCGTCCGGTTTCATAGCCGGCTACTGGGGGGAGGTGCTCACTGTCGCTGCTGAAGCAGCGGGCGTGGTGGGTTTGGTCATCGATGGTGGTGTACGAGACATTGCGGCGCTTACGGCGCGCAAATTCCCGGTGTTCGCGCGTGGCGTCTCTGAGCGCGGAACGCTAAAAGACAGCGTGCCGTCGGTTGGGCGCAGATTAAACTTTGCCGGTACGCCAGTAGCTCTTGGAGACCTGGTGGTGGCCGATGACGACGGCGTTATTGTTATCCCGGCGGAACGCGTCCAGTCGACTCTGTCAGACGGGCAGGCACGAGCCGATAAGGAGGTGAAAATGATGGACGCACTAGCTAGCGGTCGCTCCACTCTCGACCTGCTCGGCCTGTCAAATTGGAGGCAAGCCTGATGGCAGCGTCCGCTCACGAACTGAACCGTTTCCTTGCAGCAGCGAAGCCCTCGGCCACCTATGGTGTAATCGACCGGGTTGCGGCCAGGCGCGCACAAGGAGTCGATATCATATCCTTGAGCGCCGGCGAGCCGGACTTCGATACGCCTGAACACGTAAGAGAGGCGGGCATCGATGCAATTCGACGCGGCCACACCCGATATACGCAGGTCGCAGGCTTACGAGCGCTGCGCGAGACGGTGGCCGAAAAATTTCGTCGCGAAAACGACCTTGATGTCGACTGGCGGCAAACCATCGTTTGCACGGGCGGGAAGCAGGTCATCTTCAACGCGCTCGCCGCCACGCTCAATGAAGGCGACGAAGTCATCATTCCTGCACCGTACTGGGTGAGCTATCCGGAAATAGTTCAGCTATGTGGCGCAACGTCGATACTCGTCGAGTGCGGAGTACAAAGCGGTTTTAAGCTCACGTCGGAACTGCTTGAGGGAGCAATCACTTCTCGCACCCGATGGCTCATTCTCAATTCGCCCTCTAACCCGACCGGGGCTGTGTATAGCCGGTCGGAGTTGCTGGCATTAGCGCAGGTGCTCCTTGCTCACCCGCTGGTCATGGTTCTTTCGGACGACATTTACGAGCATCTCGTGTTCGATGACTTGGGGTTCTCTACTATCGCTCAGGTAGAGCCACGGTTACGCGACCGCGTTCTCACGATGAATGGAGTATCGAAGGCGTATGCAATGACCGGATGGCGAAATGGTTTCGGGACCGGTCCGACATGGCTTATTGATGCCATGGAGAAGCTCCAGGGGCAGCAAACGTCAGGTGCCTCCTCCATCTCGCAATATGCCGCCATGGCCGCGCTCAGCGGCCCACAGGACTTCGTTCGTGAATCGCGCTTAGCCTTCCAACACCGGCGCGACTATTTGGTGGCACAGCTCAATGCAGCGGAAGGCCTGCGATGCGAGATACCCCAGGGTGCGTTCTACGCGTTTGCCTCGTGCGAAGGACTTATTGGCAAGGTCACTCCGGCAGGCCTACGGCTGACGTCAGACGAAGACGTGGTCAATGGGCTGCTGGACCATGCGGGCGTCGCGACCGTTCACGGGAGTGCCTTCGGCCTTGGGCCATACATTCGTATCGCCTACGCGCTTGATGACGCGGCTTTGCACCGGGCGTGCGAATCAATCAAGCGATTCTGCGAAACCCTTTCGAACTGAGCTGCGCAGAAGGCTAACCGCCCGTCTGCATCGTCGAGTCCGGGTGTCGTGAACGCGAAGCTCGCGGTGGCCGACATCACAACCGGAATCACCGGCATCCTCGGCGAGCACATCGCCGACTATTATTGCTATGAGACGCTCGGTTGGGGAAAAGGATGGGAAGCGCACGACCAGGGGCTGCTCGGCAAATGGTCGCATGAGCCGGGCGCTGAGATGCCAGGGAAGCTGAATGACCACGGTAAGCTGAACAAGCTCTTCGATTTGCGGCCGCGAGGTCACGGCATTGATGGCGTCTGGCGCGCGAACCCGGGAACGAACGAAGGGAAGCCGTTTGCTATCGTGGAGGCGAAGTCGTCGAAGGTCGACAAGCCGATGAAGGACCCGGAAGGAAAGCGGAATATGTCGCCGAAGCTTGGCGTGGCATCACGCATCAAGGACGCAGTGCGCCCTAGAGCAGACGAGTTGCTTGAGCCTCCGGTGGATGCTGCTGGTGTTGCGCCGCCCCCTTGTTTCAGGGGGAAAAAGAGGGGCGGCAACGGACCAGTCAAGACTGGAGCCCCTTCGCCGGGCAACGCGCCGGCGGGCACAGCAAGTAGGCCTGCAGGTAAAAGGTTGCCCAGATGAGTGAGGATTGGATTTCACAGAACCTGGAAGGAGCGGTTGGTACGGGCCTGGCAATACATATTCTGAAAGGCGGATATGTCCGACATATCGTCTATGTTCCGTTTTACCTGCCCTGTGCGGTGAAGCACGAAGCAGCGTTGCTTGCCGGCAAGGAGCAGGACCATGGCGAACACGATATTCCGCCAACGCATCACTATCGTGAAGTGGAAGTGGCGGAAGCAGTGAGCTAAACAAAACATACGCATTGCCAACATGGCTTACGCTCGGACTGATTCATCAAGCGTTAGCTGTCGACGGTTTCGGGAGCGTAGTGCTTGACGACAAAAAGCCAAGGCGAATTCTCTCGAACCGGTTCACGGAGTCAGCGCGCGGTAGTTCGCTTTCATTATTCCTTGCAGCGGCCACACGAGCAAATTGGAGTACGCAGGAGCTACGAGCCGCCATCACGGCAGCCCGCGAAGTCGCTCGGATGGCGATTGTCCCCGAGGAGCGCACCCTCTACGCGGAATTGTTTGCAGCGACGACGGCCGGTTAAGCTGACTAGCGAATTTGCGCTCAGAATTGGTTTGACACCGGCCGTTCAATTGAGGGGGCGAACATGCTCACAACCGACGAATTCGCGTATTTCGCGTATGGCTCGAACATGTCGGCACGCCGATTGGTCGCAAGGGTGCCGTCTGCGAGGGTCGTCGCGTCAGGGTTCGTAAGCGGATGCAGACTCGCGTTCGACAAGGTTAGTATGGGCGGGTCGGGCAAATGCGATTGCGAGAACAGTGGGGTTGCTGGCGACAGAGTGTACGGTGTCATTTTCGGAGTGGCCTTGCGAGACCATCCGGTGCTCGACAGATTCGAGGGGGCAGGCGCGGGTTATGAATCTAAGACAGTACAGATTGAAACCGCTGCTGGCGGCTTGGCCGCGCTCACATACATCGCGACGAGCAAACGGTTGGGCCTAACGCCGTATCACTGGTACAAACAGCATGTATTCATTGGCGCCCGTGAGGCTGGCCTTCCAGCCAGCTATATTCGTGCCGTCGAAGCCGTCGCATCCGTTGACGACCCCCAGCACTCAAGGGCCGAGAAGGAGGCTCGTCTGTACGACTGATTGGGCAAGGGCGCTAGGCCAGATGTTGTTTGCAACTGGCTTTTTTTAGGCCAGCTTTGTTTGCGATGCCGGCAGCTAAGTCTTTGATTTTGCAACGGGTAGATTTGACGCAGATACAACTCTCTTGTATCCAATTGCCATTGTAATTGTTGCAACGCCCTAGAAGACGCCATTCGCCCGGATGTTTGTTGTTGCGCTTGCGTGGCCATTGCGCAATCAAATCAGCCGGTTAGCGAGATTGGGACGAGAAGCCCCTCCAAGTTGGGCCAGTTTGTTTTGTGAAAAGCTAGCTGGGACAGGTTTGATTGCGATAGGACAGGTATTGTTTGCGTGCCACCAGCACGCTGGAACTGCTGTTGGATGCGAGGTGCCGGGTGGTAACATTTGTTGTCATCCTTATCGACCGTTCGCCCGGTACATCCGCATGCCAGACAGTTTCGACCAGCTCGCCGCCCTGATCCGGGCGCGCTTTTCCGAACTGAGTCCGCAGTTTCAGATGGGAGCGGGTTTCCTGCTCGACCATCCCGACGAGGTTGCGGTCTCGTCCATGCGCAAAGTGGCGGAACGGGCGCAGGTGCAACCGGCTTCGCTGGTGCGCCTGTCGCAGCAACTCGGTTTCCCAGGTTGGAACGAATTGCGCAACCTGTTCGTCGCGCGCGTGCGCACGCGGCCCGAGCCGCTTACGAGCCGCGCGCGTTCGCTCGTCAAATCGAAAGACGCGCTGGCGAACGATCTGCTGGTCGCTCAACAACACAATCTCGAGGTCACCGCCGCGCATAACGGCCGTGTAATCGTGGAAGCCGCGCGTCTGCTGCGGCGCGCGCCGCATGTGCACGTGGCCGGCTTCCGCTCCTGTTACGCCGTCGCATTCGGCCTCGTGTACGGTTACCGGCTGTTCCGTTCCTCGGTGTCCCTGCTCAACGGCGAGGCCGGCACGCTGGAAATGCAGTTGCGCACGATCGAGCGCGACAGCGCGACCATCGTGATCAGCTTCGCGCCGTATTCGGTGGAAGCCGCGCGCGTAGCTGAAGCCGCGCTGGAAAAGGGCAGCAAGCTGATTGCCATCACCGACAGCGCCGTATCGCCGATCGCCTTGAACGCCGACAAGGTGCTGATCTTTTCACACGAGAGTCCTTCGTTCTTTCCATCGCTGGTGGCGGCTACGGCGTTGGCCGAATCGCTGGTCGCGCATCTGCTTGCGCTGGAAGGCGCGGATGCGGTCGAACAACTCGCCATCGCCGAGCAGTCGCTGCACGCGAAGGGCGCGTACGTGCCTTGAACATTCCCGTCTGGATCGAGCGGAGATCGTGCGCGACGCAGCTCCGCTCTATCTGGTTCGGCGTCGCGGCGTTTGACAACAAATGTTGTTTTAACGTATAAATACGTACCGATTGTTGAATGGGTGCGAATGGTGGCGTCGAAGCAGGGTTTGAGTCTTTTGCTGGTGAGCGGCGAGCCGTATGACATCGGCTACCAGTTAGGTGAGTTCGCGCGTCCGGTTTTCGGCGACTACATGAAACAGAGCGGCGCATGGCAGGCGGTTCGGCGCTGGCGCGGCACTCCGTTCGTGCGGGAACTGCGCGACGCGGCGCAGGCGCATTTCCCGGCGCTGCTCGCTGAACTCGACGGCATGGCGGCGGGCCTCGGCTGGCCGGCGGAAGACGTGTTTCTCTGGAACTGCCGCGGCGAACTGATTCACAACGCGCCGGACGGTTGCACCACGTTGGCGGCGGTCGTTGGCGACACGCGCTTCATCGCGCATAACGAAGACGGCGATCCGTTTCTGCGCGAGCGTTGCGCGCTGGTCGAGGTTCGGCCGGCCGGCAAGCCTGGCTTCGTGAGTTTCTATTACCCCGGATCGCTGCCGGGACACACCTTTGCCGTGAGCCGCGCCGGCGTCGTCCAGGCGATCAACAATTTGCGCATTCGCACGCCCGTTGCCGGCGTGCCGCGCATGATCCTCGCGCGTGCCGTACTCGATGCGGCTTCGCTCGACGAAGCGTTGCACATTCTGCGCGACACGCCGGCCGCGAGCGGCTTTCATCACACGCTCGGCTGTGCGGGCGACGCGCGCATCTTCAGCGTCGAAGCAAGCGCGCAGCGATGTTCCGTGCAAACCGTGCCGCACCGCTACGGCCACGCGAACCACATGATTCATCGCGGCTGCGAAGCCGAAGCGCAAATCGTCACGGATTCCTCGCGAGACCGTCAATTGCGTGTGGAGGCCTTGTTGCCCGCGATCGCCCACCCGTTGCAACCCGCCGCCTTGCTCGACGTCTTACACGATCGCGCGCCCTCGGGTTTGCCGATCTACCGCGACGATCCGCTCGATCCGGACGACGAAAACACGCTCGCCACCGCGCTCTTCGACATCGGCATTGCCGGTGTGTCGATGAAAGTTTACCGGCAAGGGCAGTGCGCATTCGACACCTTCATCGCCCGCACGGCATCTGAACAAGCCGGCGCCTAAGCGCTTGCGGAAACCACAGGAACCGAACACCATGACCACCGTTTTTCATCGCTCGCCGAAACAGTCGCTGCCGGTCGCCGTCGCGGGCGACGGCATCGAGATCATCGATTCCACCGGCAAGCGCTATATCGACGCGTCCGGCGGCGCCGCCGTCTCGTGTCTCGGCCATAGCAACCAGCGCGTGATCGACGCGATCAAACGGCAGTCGCAGCAGTTGCCGTACGCGCACACGTCGTTCTTCACCACCGCGCCCGCCGAAGAACTCGCCGACCGCCTGGTGGCGAGCGCGCCGCAAGGGCTCGAGCATGTGTACTTCGTGTCCGGCGGATCGGAGGCGATCGAGGCGGCGCTGAAACTCGCGCGCCAGTATTTCGTGGAGAAGGGCGAGCCGCAGCGCCGCCATTTCATCGCGCGTCGCCAGAGCTATCACGGCAATACGCTGGGCGCGCTGGCGATCGGCGGCAATGCGTGGCGCCGCGAGCCGTTCCTGCCGATCCTGATCGAAGCGCATCACGTGAGTCCGTGTTACGCGTACCGCGAGCAACGTGCCGACGAAACCGAAGAGGGCTTCGCGCAGCGTCTCGCCGACGAACTGGAGCAGAAGATTCTCGAACTCGGCGCGGACACGGTCGCCGCCTTCGTCGCGGAAACGGTGGTCGGCGCGACGGCCGGCGCCGTGCCGCCGGTGCGCGAGTACTTCCGCAAGATTCGCGCGGTCTGCGATCGCTACGGCGTCCTGCTGATTCTCGACGAGATCATGTCGGGCATGGGCCGCACCGGCTACCTGTATGCCTGTGAGGAAGACGGCGTCGCGCCGGATATCCTGACCATCGCCAAAGGGCTCGGCGCCGGCTATCAACCGATCGGCGCGACGCTGGTGAGCGAGCGGATTTATCAGGCGATCGTCGGCGGCTCGGGGTTCTTTCAGCATGGCCATACCTACATCGGCCACGCTACGGCCTGCGCCGCGGCGCTCGAAGTGCAACGCGTGATCGAGGAAGACAAGCTGCTGCCCAATGTGCTGGCGCGCGGCGAACAATTGCGTGGCCGGCTGCGCGAGCACTACGCGCAGCATGCGCATATCGGCGACGTGCGCGGACGGGGGCTGTTCGTCGGCGTCGAGCTGGTCAAGGACCGCGCCAGCAAAACGCCGTTCGACGCCGGCCTCAAGCTGCACGCGGCAATCCGGCGCGAGACGTTCGCGCGTGGTTTGATGGTGTATCCGATGGGCGGCACGGTCGACGGCCAGATCGGCGATCATGTGCTGCTGGCGCCGCCGTTCATCTGCACCGAGCGCGACATCGACGAAATCGTCAGCCGGTTCACGGATTCGGTCAGCGGCGCGCTGTTGTCCGCCATCTGAGAACTACGACACCACCACGACTTGCGAGAACGATGATGACCGAGCGTTTGCCTCACTTCGACCTGTCCGACGCCACGCCCGAACAGAAAACGGTGCTCGACGAAATTCTGTCCGGCCCGCGCGGCAATCTGAACGGGCCGTTCCTTGGCTGGATTCATAGCCCGGAACTGGCTCAGCAGGCGCAGCGCCTGGGCGCGTTCTGCCGCTATCGGACGGGTTTGCCGCTCCGCCTGTCGGAGCTGGCGATTCTGGTGACCGCGGCGCGCTGGCAGGCGCAGGCGGAGTGGTACATCCACTATCCGATCGCGCTGCAAGCCGGCGTGTCCGAAGCGGATGCCGAGACGATTCGCCAGGGAGAGCACCCGGATTTCGCGGACGCCGACGACGCGTTGATTCACGACTTCGCGAGCGAGCTTTATGACACGAAGCGCGTTTCGGACGCGATCTATGCGAAGGCGGTCGAACGCTTCGGGCATCAGGTGGTGATCAATCTGGTGGGCCTGCTCGGCTATTACGCGTTGGTGGCAATGACGCTGAACGTGTTCGGCATGCGCGCGGTGGGGCAGGAGAGCTTGCCGTTCGCTGAGTAGTGCGGGCGGCATGGCGGCGCCGTTATGCAATTGCTCGGGCGGCGTAGCAGGAGCGAACTTCGACACAGCAGGCTAAGGCGTGGTTAGTAGCGAGGCGCGGCCAGCTTTGGCATCGAACGCCGCCTCTTTTACAGCGCATTCGCCCAACTTTTCCGCCACGCAACACAAAGCAAAGCGCCCCGATTGCGAACTTCGCAACCGGGGCGCTTTTTTACTGCGACTACACCTTCACCTTCCATGCACTGACTATACCGGCGAGAACCGCGCCGCCAACCGGGCGGCTTACCGGCTTACTGACCGCGATACGTCGAGAACAGGCGTTGCTGCACGGAGTCCCGCGCGCCGGCATCCGACGAAGCTGCCTTCACGCCGCCGACGTCCTGCGAACCCTGCGCCTCGGCGGCCACTGTCGTAGCGTTTTGCGGCACGGCCTTCGGATAGTCGGTGTCGTTCTGATTCAGAAGGCCCGCTTTTTGCGCGGCAACCAGCTCAGCGCGCACTTGTGCGCGGGTCACCGGACCATTGGCCTGCTGGGCGAACGAAACAGCCGGGACGATAAGCGCGGATGCAATAACGACTGCGGAAATAAGCGATTTCATGATGACCTCCTGGATTCGATTGTTGATGTGATCGGTTCAATGCTGCGGTGCCGATCCGTTGAAGCCAGTCTATTTCCTACGAGATCAGTGAAAAAGCGGCTTTCGGAGGAAAGATTATTACTGTTATCGAAATAATTGCTGGGATGGCTTCTCTTTTGATCGATTGCCGGCGTCGTCACGACGCTGGCACACGGAAGCGCCTATGATGAAGTTCGGTCCAGCCCGCGCCCGCAGTGGTGCGCGACACTCGCGACCGATGCCGAAACCGCAAATCCTGGGCTGGACCGTTGCGGTGGGCATCAGATTCGGTCGTATTGCGCGCGAAGCAGGCACAAACAGGAGAGAGCGATGAAGCGCAAGGCATCAGCAGTCTGGCAAGGCGGCCTGCAAGACGGCAAGGGCTCGATTTCCACCGACAGCGGCGTCCTCAAGGAGACCCAATACTCGTTTTCGACACGCTTCGCGGACGGCATCGGCACGAACCCGGAAGAGCTGATTGCGGCTGCGCATGCGGGATGTTTCTCGATGGCGCTGTCGGCGGAACTGGGCAAGGCCGGCATCACGCCCGAGCGCATCGGCACGACGGCCACCGTCACGCTTGATAAGGACGGCGGCGGTTTCGCGATCACCGCGGTGCATCTCGACGTGGCCGTGAAAATCCCCGGCGGTGACAAAGCCGCCTTCGAGAAGGCGACCGCCGACGCCAAGGCCGGTTGCCCGGTGTCGAAAGTGCTGAACGCCACGATCACGATGGACGCGAAGCTCGAAACCTGAGTCGAGTTTTTGCTGGTGATCTAGCAGCGATTAAACCGGCGCACGGGTCAAGCCCGGCGCCGGTTTTTGTCTACTCGCCTTGGTTAGAGATGCCGATGCCGCTACAACTGCGCCTTCTTGCAGCGCGACGAAACCGGCTTGGCGCGAAGACGAGGCCACTCCATTCGGCCCGGTCTTAGACAAGGCTCATCTAAGCGTTTTCCCCTCGGCCTGCTGAACGGTATGAATTGCGGCAGGCGTCCCTTTGACCCGGCTTCTCACGAGCTTGTCGAGGTCGAAAGTGGAAGTCTTGCCGACGCTCGGCAGACAATCGCGCACCCATGTGTCCGCCGTGGCATGGCCCGCGTGTCGCAAGGCTCGGAAGAATTCGATGGAGGGCGTGTTCTTCGATGCCGCGCCGATCTCGTCCATGAAGCGGTCGGCGCGAATCACGTGAAAGCGCTTGGGCGTGTAGGCCTTTCCGCGATGAACGAGGCCGGGGTTTTCAGCGGCGAGTTCGTTGATCAACTGGATCTGACGGACTTCCGTGACCCACGACGCGCCGAAGCTGACTTCGTTGATCCGGTTGTTGATCTCGCTGGGGCGCTCAGGCGGGCCATGTTTCGTACAGAGCGGATCGATGAGAACGCTCAGAATGTCGTCGACACACTCGACGAGCGGCGCGAGCGCCGGATTGGCCATGTACCCGCCGTCCCAATAGAATTCGCCGCCTATTTGCACCGCCTCGAAGAGCGTGGGAAAGCATGCGGAGGCCATCAGCGCCTTCGCCGAAATTTCGCCGGGTTCGAAGATGCGCAATGCGGTCAGGTTGACGTTGGTCGCCGCCACGTAGAGCCTGGGCACGGCGCCCTTCGGGTCATTGACGACCTCGAAATCCGGAATCACGGTTTCCATGATCGAGCCAAGGGAATTGGTCAGCCATGGCATCGCATACGGAGAGGCAAACGGCTGGAGCATGCTTTGCGCGAGTATCGCGGGATTGAGATCGACATTCCAGCGCGCGGGAGACTTCAGCAGATCCTTGGGGAAGTTATAGAACGGCTGCCACTTCGAACTGGCGCCGACCAGCGTCCAGAGTTGTTCGAGCGACCGTTTGGCATCGGTCGGACTTCTGCTTAGGCCGTATGTGCAGGCCGCGGCGTTGAGCGCTCCGCCGCTCGCGCCGCTGATCGCGAGAATCGAAAGTGTCCCGCGCTCGACTTCGTCCAGCAGCCGGTCGAGTACACCCCACGTGAACGCCGCGTGCGCGCCGCCGCCCTGGAGGGCAAGACCGATCGTGGGAATGTCTTTTGTCGTTGCCATTCTGACCTCCGTTGTGCGGTCGCCCAGCAGTCGTCGAACTCATAGGGGAAAACGAAAGTGCCGACGCGGTTTTAACCGTTGTACTGCACTGCACGATTTTCCGCCATGCCGCCGGCGCTCCGCGCCTTCGTGCTTTCGTGCCGTGCCCTACGGAAACTCGTCTTGCTTTCTTGAACGGTTAGTCATAATATCCGCTGAATGAAGCAATCAGGCGATTCGAAACAGTCCGCGAAAAAAGCCGGCGAGGTCTGCTCTCGGGGCCGGCCGCGCGAGTTCGACACGGACACGGTATTGGCGAGCGCGAGCCAGGTGTTCTGGAACCACGGCTACCACGCCACCTCGATCGACGACCTGTGCAAAGCCACCGGCCTGTTGCGCGGCAGTCTTTACGGCGTATTCGGCGACAAGCACGGCATCATGCTGGCCGCGCTGGATCACTACGCGGAAGGTTCGGTCGCGCGGCTCGCCGAGCGGCTGAATGCGCCGGTGCCGCCGGAAGAGGCGCTGCGCAACGCTTTGCTGCATTACGCGCGGGTCGCGTGCGCGCTGACCGGCGAACGCAGCTGCCTCATCACCAACACCACGCTGGAAATGCAGCCCGGCGACGAACAACTGCGCACGCGCGTCGCCGCGATTCAGCGCCGCATGGCCACGCTGCTGGCGGCGTCGGTGATTCGCGGCCAGGCGAGCGGCGCGTTCAACTCCACACTCGACGAAAAAGCCGTCGGCGATTTCCTCCTCTGCGTGATGCAAGGTCTGCGCGTGCTGGGGCGGGTCGCTCATAAGGAAGATGCGCTGATAGGAATCGTGGACGTCGCCATGCGCGCGCTCGTCTAAATTTTTTTGTCGAATTTTTGAACGATCAGTCATGAACAGCGAAGCGATCAAGTCCGCTCCGGCGGCATTCGTTGGACCCCAAGGCGCCGCAGCTTCAGCGGTGACCTGTCCTGGCGCCCCGGCCGCGAGCATGGCAACGGGCGTGACAACGGGCGTGGTAGCAGCGGTCGACAAGGCTCAGCCGCGTTTCGAACGGCAGGGCCTTGCGCTGGCGGTGCTGTTCGTCGGCGCCTTCCTCGCACCGCTCGATTACTTCATCGTCAATCTCGCGCTGCCCTCGATTCACACCGGCCTGAACGCCAGCGACGCGCAATTGCAACTCGTCGTTTCCGCCTATGCGTCGGCGTACGCGGTGCTGCTGATCACGGGCGGGCGGCTCGGCGACCTGTTCGGCCGCCGCCGCATGTTCATGACGGGCATGGCGGCGTTCGCGGTCGCCTCGGCGCTATGCGGCTTCGCGACCAGCGGACACATGCTGGTGATCTCGCGGATCGTGCAGGGTATCGCCGCCGCCGTGATGGCGCCGCAGGTGCTCGCGACGATTCGCGCGGTCGTGCCGCTGCATCAGCAGACCAAGGTGATGAGCCTGTATGGCTTCGTGTTCGGCTTGTCGTCGATCGTCGGCCAATTGGGCGGTGGTGCGCTGATCACGTATCACCCGTTCGGGCTCGACTGGCGCATCATCTTTCTGATCAACATTCCGATCGGCATTGCCGCGTTTGTCGGCACGTGGAAGTTCGTGCCGGAGAATCAGCCGGCCACCCGCACCGGCATCGACGTGAAGGGCGTGGCGCTGCTGTCCGCCGTACTGCTGCTGGTCATCTACCCGATGACGCACGGCCGCGAAGCCGGCTGGCCGGCGTGGACCTTCGTGATGTTCGCGCTTGCCGTCCCGGCATTCGCGCTCTTCGTGATGACCGAGCAGCGCGTCGAGCGCCGCGGCGGCCATCCGCTGGTGGACCTGCAATTGTTCCGCAACCGGGCCTTCGCGTTAGGGCTTGTGCTCGCGTTCCTGTTTTACTGCAATAGCGCGTTTTTCCTCACCTACGGGATCTTCCTGCAAACCGGCTTGCACTGGACGCCGCTCGCATCCGGCATGGCGATCATGCCGTTCGCGATCGGTTTCGTGGTCGGGCCGCTGACCTCGCCGGCGGTGGTCAAGCGCATCGGCGGCCATGTGCTCACGCTCGGTTTTTCGATGATGACGGTCGGCTTCACGGTTACGGGCTGGTCCGCCAGCCAGTCGGCCACGCCGGATCTGCTGTTCTATTGCGGCCTGGTGTGCGCGGGCGTCGGACATGGTTTGCTGCTGCCGTCGATCATGCGCATCGTGTTGCTGGAGGTCGTGCCGGAGAAGGCCGGGCTTGCTTCAGGCGTGGTGTCGTCGACGCTGCAGATCGGCTCCGCATTCGGCACGGCGGCCATCAGCGGCGCGTTCTTCGGCGCGATCGGCGGCCGCGCGGCACCGGGCGATTACGCGCACGCGTTCCAGGTCAGCCTCGCAATCAATGCACTGCTGATGTTCGTGTGCATTGGCCTGAGCGTGCTGCTCGTGCGGCATCAGCAAATCGCGCTGCGCCGCTCGGCGCAGCCGGTTTGAAAATCCGGAAGCGGGAATCGTTTTCAACAAAGGCTATCGGAAATTATTAGGCGTTTTTTTAAACAAGGCCGATTTTAAGCATGGCGCATTTACCGGTGAGTTAGTCATTCACAGGTAATTTCGCTTGTGGCGACTCAGAATAAACCCTGAATGGCTCTGGCCGGGGCATTAGATATGACGAAAGACGTTCGTATTTTCTGCTGTCCGGCGGCAGTTCGTCGCTGTAAGTTTTGCGATCGTGCACTGCCGCATGAAGGGGCGGCCTGGCGGGGCATTGAAGGGTTTTCCCGGTTTTGCCCATCGATAGCCCGAGGGTGGAAGCAATTCCACTGTCGATGAAAACGGTATCAATAAAAAGCACTTGCGGCGATTAATTTCGATTGTTAATCTTGGCAAACTTTTTAGCGTTTTCCTTCAGCAGGTCTAAAGTCGAAAAACCCGGCGCAATGACTTAAATACCGCACAACGGTTCCGTAGGGGGATGAATATGCTGACCGCTACCATTGACGCATTCCAGACACCACCAGCCGCCCAGTTCAATGTCGGCGACGTCGTCACATTGAAGGAAGGGGGCTCGCGCATGACGGTAACGTATGCAGGCCCAGTGGCGCTCAACCCCGGCGACTGGCTGATTTGCGAATGGTTCGACGAACACGGCGAATTGCGCCGCGAGATGTTTTCACCCGCGAGCGTGCGTACCGAGCCGCGCTCGATTCCCGCCGGTTCCGTTCTGTGGAACCGCATGAGCCGCGCGGCCTGAACAGCCCGCATGGTCGGCCGGTGCTTCGGCCGGCCAGTCCGTTTTCTGCTTCATCCACGCCACGCCAGATTCACTTCTCCGAGCGATCCCGCGTGCTTGCGCGTCGTTGCACGCGCACCAGCAGCGCGGACGAAAATGCTCGCATCCTCACGAGCTTGCGCGTCTCCACGATCTCGCCCGCGATGTTCTTCGGCGGGTTTGGTTGCAACGCCCAATAGAGCGCAAGCAGCCAGCCGAACACGGTCCAGCCGAGGCATGCATTGAAGAGCGCGAGCGTCAGAACGTCATGACGCTTGCGCCGGTCCGCCACCAGGGCCGGCAGAAAATACAGCGCCAGTGCCAGCACCGCGGCGATGGCCTGCACGACGACGTTGCCCTCCATGAAGTGGCTCCCGATACGCGACCTATGCCGCAATTGTCGCGCGATTGTTTTGTTTGCGTAAGCTCGCCGCAAAGGTTGCATGCCGTTCGTGAGACGGCTGCGACGGCCAGTCGACCTGGTCGTTCACCAAGCCGATGCGCGGCGAGGGGTTCAGCCAATCCCGCATCGGGTCTATCATGATCGTTTCGACAGAACAGATCCCCACGGACCGCCATCATGATCTCCGACGATACCCAGCAGGCTCAACGCATCAACCCCGAGACGCTACGCGAATTCGTGGACCGCAAGTGGAACGACGAGATCGTGCCCGCGCTGACGGACTACATCGCCGTGCCGGCCAAGAGTCCGGCGTTCGATCCCGAGTGGGTCAAGCACGGCTATCTGGAGCGCGTGATCACCGACGCGGCGCAATGGGCCGAACAGCAGCCGGTGCGCGGCCTGAAACTCGAAATCATTCGCTTGCCGGGCCGCACGCCGGTGATCTTCTTCGAGTCGGCGGCGACCCGTTCGGGCAGCGACGAAACCATCGTGCTGTACGGCCACCTCGACAAGCAGCCCGAGTTCGACGGCTGGCGCAACGACCTCGGGCCGTGGACGCCCAAGCTCGAGAACGACAAGCTCTACGGCCGCGGCGGCGCCGACGACGGCTACGCGATCTACGCGAGCATCACCGCACTTGCCGCGCTGGACGCGCAAGGCATCGAGCGTCCGCGTTGCGTCGGTCTGATCGAAACCTGCGAGGAGTCGGGCAGCTACGATCTGCTGCCGTACGTCGATGCGCTGCGCGAGCGGCTCGGCAAAGTGGGTCTGGTCGTGTGCCTGGATTCGGGCGCGGGCAACTACGATCAACTGTGGCTCACCACGTCGTTGCGTGGACTGGTCGCCGGCGACCTCGAGGTGCAGGTGCTCGACGAAGGCATTCACTCGGGCGGCTATGGCGGCATCGCGCCGTCGAGCTTCCGCATCATGCGGCAACTGTTCGACCGTCTCGAAGACTCCGCCAACGGCACGCTATTGCCGAAGGGTTTTCACGTCGATATCCCGGCGGACCGTCTGCGCGAAGCGGAAGCCACCGCCCAGATTCTCGGCGACGACGTCTGGAAGAAGCTGCCGTGGGCCTGCGGCCAGGACGGCCGTCAGGTGCTGCCCACCACCACCGATCCGAAGGAGGCCTTGCTCAATTCGACGTGGCGTCCGTCGCTGTCGGTAACCGGCGCGGCCGGCTTGCCCGCGTTGGCCGATGCCGGCAACGTGCTGCGTCCGCGCACGGCGTTCAAGCTGTCGCTGCGTCTGCCGCCGATGATCGAGGCGGAGAAGGCCGTCGCCGAACTGAAGGCGCTGCTCGAACTGGATCCGCCGTACAACGCCAAGGTGACGTTCAAGCCTGACGCCGGCGCGGCAAGCGGCTGGAGCGCGCCCGACCTCGCCCCGTGGCTTGCCACGGCGCTCAACGACGCGTCGCGTCAGCACTACGGCGCCGACGTCGCCTACATGGGGCAGGGCGGCACCATCCCGCTCATGAACGTGCTGAAGGCGGGCTTCCCGAAATCGCAGTTCATGGTGTGCGGCGTGCTCGGACCGAAGTCGAATGCGCACGGGCCGAACGAGTTCCTGCACGTGCCGTACGGCAAGAAGCTCACGGCCGCGGTCGCCGAGGTGATCGCCGCCGCGCCTTGAGCAATCTCTTCGACCGTCGTTTGCCCTGAACCCGTCACGTCCGCCGACACTGTGAATGACCGATAACTCGACCGCTCAACCCGCCACGCCCCGGATTCCGGCCGATCAATTGCATGCCTATGTGAGGGCGATCTGGGAAAAGGCGGGCAGCACGCCACGCGAAGCGGAGCTGGTCGCCGATCATCTGGTGGCGGCGAATCTGACCGGTCACGACTCGCATGGCGTGGGGATGATTCCGCGCTATGTGGCGTCGCTCGCCGACGGCGAGCTGCAGCTGAACCTGCATGCCGACGTGGTGAAAGACGCGGGCGCCGTGCTTACGGTCGAAGGCGGCCGAGGCTTCGGCCAGGTGGTGGCGTTCGAGGCCATGGAGCAGGGCATCGAACGCGCCAAACGCATCGGCATCTGCGCGGTCGGTTTGCGCGGCGCGCATCACATCGGGCGCATCGGTCATTGGGCCGAACAGTGCGCGCGTGCCGGTCTCGTGTCGTTCCATTTCGTCAACGTGGCGGGCGATCCGCTCGTCGCGCCGTTCGGCGGCGCCGACCGGCGCATTGGCACGAACCCGTTTTGCGCCGCTTATCCGCGGCCCGGCAAGCCGCCGCTCGTGCTCGACTTCGCGACCAGCACGGTCGCGTATGGCAAGACGCGCGTCGCCTATAACCAGGGCAAGCAGGTGCAACCCGGCGCGCTGATCGATCACGAGGGCCGCGCCACGCTTGAACCCAAAGTCATGCACGAAGCGCCGTTCGGTTCGCTGACCCCGTTCGGCGGGCACAAGGGCTTCGGGCTCGCGGCCCTGTGCGAGATTTTCGGCGGCGCGCTGTCGGGCGGCTTTACCACGCACTCGACCACGCTCGGCACGACCAACGCGATCATCAACTGCATGCTGTCGGTGATCATCGATCCGGCCGCGTTCGACGCGCCCGATGCGCAAGCCGAAGCCGACGCGTTCATCGACTGGGTGAAGGCCTCGCCGCTCGCATCGGGCGTCGACCGTATCTATGAGCCCGGCGAACCCGAGCGCGTGACGCGCGCGCAACGTGAGGCCGAGGGTATTCCCGTGGACGCGGCCACGTGGGCGCAGATTCTCGCCGCGGCGCTGGCCGTCGGGATGAGCGCGGAAGCAGCCGGCCACTGGTCCGCGCGTTTGCAATAAGACGCTGATGCAAAGGCGCGGCGCGCGGTGGGCCGCCCACGTTTGATCATGCGAAGTGGATACACCGTCTGTTAGCCCACCAATCAGAGAAAAAACCATTCGTCGCTGATCATTTTCGATTGCATTTTCTAATCGGCGACTATTTCTTTCTTTTTTCGATCCGGCAAGAAATTCAATCCTGGCGCGGGCGCATATTGATTGCCGCCGCGTGCCTTTTTGTGGGTCAATTTCGCCCATCTTCGGTGCGCAAGCGTTTGCGTGCGCGCCACATGCCATCGACCTTCCTCTTTCCCGCAGAACGCCTGCTGGCGGGCTTTTGAACGCGGCTTGCATTCATCTGTTGGTTACCACGCTCCCATCCGATTCCGGTCTGCTTTAGGCTCGCATTGCAATACCAGTGTTTAACCTTAAAAGGACCGTTCAAAATGAATCTGCATAACCACCACGCCTGCCGCCCGTTCCTCGAAGCCGGCAATCTTTCGCAAATTTCGGCTTACTACGAAGAAGGCCGCAACGTCATGTGGATGATGTTGCGGGCGCAGCCGCGTCCCTGTTTCAATCTCGATCTGGTCCATGACATCCTGGAACTCGCGCAGGCAGCACGAGAGTCGGGATTGCCGATCGATTTCTGGGTCACCGGTTCGTTGATTCCGACCATGTACAACGTCGGCGGCGATCTGGATTTCTTCGCGGATGCGATCCGCGCCGGCAAGCGTCAGGCGCTCATGGCTTATGCACGGGCCTGTGTGGATTGCGTGCATGCGGCGTCACGGGGATTCGACACGGGGGCGATTTCGATCGCGATGGTGGAAGGCACGGCACTCGGCGGGGGCTTCGAGGCCGCGCTCGCGCATCATTTCCTGCTCGCGCAGAACGACGCACGCATGGGCTTCCCGGAGATCGCGTTCAATCTGTTCCCGGGCATGGGCGGTTATTCGCTGGTGGCGCGCAAGGCCGGCATGCGGCTCGCGGAGGAGCTGATCGGCGTCGGCGAATCGCACACGGCCGAATGGCACTACGGCAAAGGTCTGGTCGATCAGCTGTTCGAACCGGGCGAAGCCTATATGGCGACCCGTACTTTCATCGACACGCTCAAGCCGAAAATGAACGGCATCCGGGCGATGCTGCGGGCGCGCCAGCGCGTGCTGCAACTCTCGCGCGCCGAGCTGATGGAAATCACCGAGGATTGGGTCGACGCCGCCTTCACGATCGAGGAGAAGGATCTCGCCTTCATGGAGCGGCTGGTGATGCTGCAGAACCGCCGCACCTCGAACCTGCGCCAGACGGCCAGCGCGGCCAATTTCGGCTGAATTGACCTGGGTTCGAACACAATAAGCCGTAAGGGGGGCGGTCCGGAAGCTCAGGCGATCAGCCTGAGCTTCTGTCTATCCTGCAACCAGCGTTCGAATTCAGCCGTCGGCATGGCCTGGCCGTACAGGAAGCCCTGCACGTAATCCACGCCCAAGCCCTTCATGAACACTTCTTCCGATTCGGTCTCGATCCCTTCGGCGACCACCTTGAAATTCAACTCCTGCGCGACGGCCACCATGGAGCGCACCAGTGCCTGCGCTTTGGTGTCGGCGTTGATCGAGCGCACGAAGCTGCGGTCGAGCTTGATGACGTCGAGCGGAATCCGGCCGAGCTGCGACAGCGACGAATAACCCGTGCCGAAATCGTCCAGATGAACCTGCGCGCCGAGCTGGCGGAACTGCTTGATCAGATCGATCGCGGCTGTTTCGTCTTCGATCAGGCAGCTCTCGGTCAGTTCGAGATCGATCAGGCAGGGATCGAGATTGGCGGCCTGCAGCGCCTCGCTGAAATGGCGGACCACGGCCGTATCGACCAGTTGCCGCGCCGACACGTTGATCGCGATGCGCAGGTTGTAGCCGTCCGCCTTCCATTTGGCGGCCTGTTTCGCGGCCGTTACCATGACCCAGCGACCGAGTACGCCGATCAGCCCGGACTCTTCCGCGTAACGGATGAACTCGGCGGGCATGATCTGCCCGCGCTCCGGCGAATTCCAGCGCACCAGCGCTTCGACGCCTTGCACCACGCCGGTGGCGAGCGACAGTTTCGGCTGGTAGTGCAGCGTCAGCTGGCCCTCTTCGAGGCCGCGCCGCAGGTTGGTGTCGAGCCACATGTACTCGGCGACCCGGCGGTTCATTTCCGGCGAGAACACGCGGTGCGTGCGCTTGCCTTCGTCCTTGGCGACGTACATGGCCGTGTCGGCCGAACGGATCAGTGACTCGAGGCTGTCGCCGTGTTCCGGATACAGCGCGATGCCGATCGAGCAGCCCGTGTAGACCTCCACGAGCCCGAGGGCGAACGGCGTGCGCATGCGCTCGAGAATGCGCTGCGCGGTGGTTTCGAGTTGGTGCGCCGTACCCTTGGTCGCGAGCACGATAAATTCATCACCGCCCAGGCGCGCGAGCGTATCGCCTTCATTCAGACACTCGCTGATGGCCGACGACACGTCGCGGATCAGGCGGTCGCCGAATACGTGGCCGTAGTGGTCGTTGACCTTCTTGAAGTTGTCCAGGTCGAGGAACAGCACGCCGACCGCTTCGCCCGGCGCGGCGTCTTCGATGGCGGTGCGGATTTTGTCCTGGATCGCGTTGCGGTTCGCGAGCCCGGTGAGCGAGTCGGTGTTCGCCAGTTCGGTGAGGCGTTCCTGCGCGAGCCGTTCCTCGGTGATGTCGGTGCCTGAGCAGATCAGGAATTGCTCCTCGACGCCGCTGCCGCTGTGGACGAACTTGTTGCGGAACAGAAAGAGCCGTTCGCCATGCACCGTCTTGACGCGCCGCTCGACTTCGTACGACACGCCGCGATTGAAGAAGCCTGCAATGTTCTGGCTGGAGGCCGCGCCGTCTTCGGTGGACATGAACAACGCCCATACATTGCGGCCGATGATGTTCTCTTCCTTGACGCCCGTGAGTTCTTCGGCAAGACGGTTGAAGCGTTGTATTCGGCCATGCCGGTCGACGATCACGACGACCGAATTCACTTCGGACACGACCTGCTCGGCGAACGAGAGGCCGTGGACCAGATCGCGGGCGACGGATTCGGTGTCGTCATAAGCCGAGGCGGTGCCGGCCCAGCTGTTGCTGCTGAGCTTTTTGCCGACCAGATGCAAACGCAGCGGTTCGCCGAACAGCCGCACGTCGAGGACGAGATGCGAGGTCACGCCGGTGAGGCAGCGGATTTGCGAGGCCTGCTGAGGATTCAGCGGAATGGCGACATTGGCCGGCATGTCGCCGGTGACGGGCGTGAGTTCTAGCGCGTTGCTGTCGTTCGACAGACGCCAGCATGGGCTGCTTGTGCCGAACTGGGCATAAAGCACCTGCTCGTGTTGGTCGTCGTTCATGAGATCCCCGGGCGGTGTGTGCCGGTGGCCGCCGTGAAGGCGGAGTCGGCAAACAGTCTTCATCATACTTAAGACTGTCCCCATTGTAGCGAAGCGATTGGAATTAGGGCTTATAAAGATTAACGGTCAGTAAGACTTCCATCTTTAGGGCTTTTTCAGGTGCTTTTTTACGTGCTCTTTCCCGCGCTCTTCCCGTCAGGCACAGGTGATTTACGGCAACCCGCGCACATTCTAAACAACTAAAACCGTCGCGCCAGCCACGCGCGAGCCTTTTCCCTTTCGACGGGAACCGCTTCCAGCGACGGTTCGAACCAGAAAGCCCCTGACACGAGCGTGGCCACTACAACGCCGTCGCGATACAGAATCCGGTTTCCCGTCACAGCGGGCACACGTTCGCCGACCAGCAAAGTGCCCGCGAGATTCAACGGATCGGTCCCGGCGACACACACAAAAGCACCGTCGTTCGCATGCCGCCGCACTTCTCGCAGCACGGGAATCGCTTCGGGCAGAGCAAATTGTTCGCCGGCGAGACCATTCACGAAGCGCCCGCCGCGAATCACGCCGCGCGCTTCGAGCCGCTGAAAAACGCGCAGCAGGTCTCGCCACGGCGGCAGCCATTCGGCCTCGCGTTCGAGCAGACGCCAGAACACCACGCCATAACGGCGCAACAGCGTCAGCGCGACATGTTCCAGCACTTCGGGTGGGAACTGCCGGCGGCGCTCCGGCACGGTCTCTGACGCCGCAACGGCGCTGGGCCGGCTGACCAGCGCCCAGCGTCCGGCGTCGTCCATGCCGCCGATCAGCGCACTCGAGCGCGCGCGCCGGTTGCTGGAAAACGCGTTGCGTTTGGCCACGGGCTTCAGCAAGGCGCGCAAGCCGGCAAAACTGTCCGAATTCACGAGCCCCGCGGCCACCAACTCGCCCAGCGCGCTCTCCAATTCCATACGCAATACGCGAACTTCGGCGAGCAATTCATCGAAGAACATTGCGCCGTGTTGCACGAGCGTGTCATACACGCTTTGCGCGCGCGCCGACAACTCCGGTTGCTTCGACGGATCGAGCAACGCGCTCCACACGCGGACCTGCGCGCGTGGCAACAGCACGATCGGCGTACTGCGGACCGGCCCGGTGGCGCCGCGCGCGCGTTCCGTCAGGCGGGTCCAGACTATTTTGCCGGCGCGGCATAGTTCGTCGAGCGAAGTATTCGCGTAGGCCTTCACGCGCGTGGGCAGAATGTCTTCCTCCCATGCGCCCGCCGCGGCCTGGTAGCCTTCGAGCTGTTCGAGGACCGCGGCCAGCGCGTCGCGCCCCTCGCTGCGCGTGTCCGGCGTCAGATGCTGCCACTCGAACAGAAAGCGCATGAAATCGTGCCGTTCCACCGGCTCGATTTCGCGCCTCAGGCGTTTCACCGTGTAGCGGTGTATCCGCGCGAGCAGGTGCCGTTCGCACCATTCTTCCTCGGCGGCTTGCGGCGTGAAGCGGCCGCGCATCACGTAGCCTTCGGCTTCGAGGCGCGTGAGGCTCTGTTCGACCGATGCCGCCGGCAACTTCAGCGCTTCAGCGATCGCGCCGACCGGCAACGGCCCAAAACCGGTCAGGCGCGCACGGAGCACGTCGATCAGGGCATCGTCGGCGTTCCAGGTCTCCGTGTAGCCTTTCGGCGCGGCAACGGGCGGCGCCAAGCGGGCGTCGGGATAGAGCGATTGAAAACAGGTCAGGCGTTCGGCAGGCAGCCACACGGCCGAGTCGCCGGCCAGTTGCAGGCGAGTGGCGCGGCCGGATTCGGCCAGCGACGCGAGCCATGCCGGCCAGCCTTCGTTGCGCCGCGCTTCGGTCTCGGTGATGCAGGCGAGGCCGGTCAACGCTTCGTGCATCTCGTCGGCGTTGCGCGCCTGCGGCCATGCTTCGTCGCGCACGCTGTCGATGGCTTCGGCATCGAGCGCGCCGAGATCGTCGGCGCTCGACGGGTCGGTCCAGCGGCGGTTCAGCACGGCTTGCGTGCGGCGCTCCTCGATTGGCGCGTCGTCGAGATAGGCGTACGGTTTGGCGTTGAGGATTTCGGCGGCGAGCGGCGAGGGCGCCGGCAAATCGCGTGCGACCAGTTGCACGTCGCCCTGTTCGATACGGCGCAGCAGCGCAAGCCAGCGTTCGCTGTCCATCGCGTCGTGCAAACAGTCGTCGACGGTTTGGTCCACTAACGGATGATGCGGCAGCTCGCGTTCGCCGACGACGTTCTCCAGACACGCAGCCTGCTCGGGAAACACGTTCGCCAGCAAATCTTCGCTGCGCATGCGCTGCAATTGCGGTGCGGTTTTGCGCCCGCCGGTGTAACGTGGCAGACCGAGCGCGGTAGTCGCGTTCCAGCGCCAGCGCACGCCGAACAGCGGCGCATCGAGCAGCGCCTGAATCAGCAGATGCTCGGCGCTGTTCGAATGCAGATAGCGCCACACGTCGTCGAGCACGAAGGAATGGCTGCCGGTCAGCGACAGCACGATCGCGTCCTCGGTGGCGGCGGCTTGCAGCTCGAAGTTGAAGGTCCGGCAAAAGCGCTTGCGCAGCGCGAGGCCCCACGCGCGGTTGACCCGGCTGCCGAACGGCGCATGAATGACGAGCTGGGTGCCGCCGGATTCGTCGAAGAAACGCTCCATGACCAGCGTGTTCTGCGTGGGCAGCACGCTGAGCGCGGCGCGCGCGCGGGCAAGATAGTCGACGATCTGGCGGGCGGCGGCTTCGTCGAGATGGAGGTTGTCGACGAGCCAGTCGATCGCGTGGTCGATGCGGGCGGGGAGCGTTTCGACCTCGGTGCCGGTCGTGTCCGTCAAACCGGCCGCCGTTCCCACGCCATCGAGAAGACGCCCAATCTGTTCGCGCAATCGCGCGACGCCGAACGACAGTTCGTCGCTGCGCCCCGGCGCCTCGCCGAGCCAGAAAGGAATATTCGGCGGTTGGCCTTGCGCGTCTTCGACGCGCACGCGCCCGCTTTCGATCCGCAGAATCCGGTACGACGCGTTGCCGAGTTGAAACACGTCGCCAGCCAGACTTTCGACGGCGAAATCCTCGTTGACGGTGCCGATATTGATCGCCTGCGGTTCGAGCACGACGGCATAGTCGGCGTTCTCGGGAATCGTGCCGCCCGACGTGACGGCGACCAGCTTGCCGCCGCGCCGGCCGCGCAGCGTGCCGCTCACGACGTCGCGATGAACATAGGCGCCGCGCGGACCGTTGCGGCTCGTGTAGCCTTCGGCGAGCATGCGCAGCACGGCGTCGTATTGTTCGCGTTCGAGGTCCGCGTACGGCGCCGCGCGCCGCATCAGCTCGAACAGCGCGTCCTCGCTCCATTCCGCGTTCGACACTTCCGCGACGATCTGCTGGGCGAGCACATCGAGCGGCGCGCGCGGAATCCCTAGCGCGTCGAGTTCGCCGCGTCGCACGCAATCAAGCAGCGCGGCGCATTCGATCAGATCGTCGCGCGAATTCGGAAACAGCCTGCCTTTCGGCATGCCGCCCACGTGATGGCCCGAGCGTCCGACGCGTTGCAGGAACGGTGCGATCGCGCGCGGCGAACCCATCTGGCAGACCAGGTCGACGTCGCCGATATCGATGCCGAGTTCCAGCGAAGCGGTGGCGATCAGCACCCGCAAATCGCCGCGTTTCAGGCGCTGCTCGGCGTCGAAACGATGTTCCTTGGCGAGACTGCCGTGATGCGCGGCGACCACGTCCTTGCCCAGCCGCTCGGTCAGATGACGCGCGGCGCGCTCGGCCATGCGGCGCGTGTTGACGAAAATCAGCGTGGTCCGGTGCATCGCCACCAGTTCGGCGAGACGGTCGTAGACGCGCTCCCATACCTCGTTGGGCATCACCGCTTCGAGCGGCACGGGCGGGATTTCGAGCGCGAGGTCCCGTTCGCGGATATGACCCACGTCGATGATTGCGCAATCGGCGGGAATGCCGCTGTCGATGCTGCCGCCGCCCACCAGAAAGCGCGCGACCGCGCTTACCGGCTTTTGTGTCGCCGACAGGCCGATACGCGGCAAGCGCCGCTGGCATAGCGCGTCGAGCCGCTCGAGGCTGAGTGCGAGATGGCTGCCGCGCTTGCTGCCGGCGAGCGCGTGAATTTCGTCGACGATCACCGTGCGCACGGTCGAAAGCATGCGGCGGCCGGAGTCCGAACCGAGCAGCACGTAAAGCGATTCCGGTGTCGTCACGAGAATATGCGGCGCGCGCTTCTTCAACGCGTTGCGTTCCTGCTGCGTGGTGTCGCCGGTGCGCACGGCGGTGCGGATATCCAGCGGCGGCAAGCCGCTCGCGTCGAGTTCCGCGGCGATGCCTTGCAGCGGCAGTTGCAGATTGAGGCGGATGTCGTTGGAGAGCGCCTTCAGCGGCGACACGTAGACCACCAGCGTTTCGTCCGGCAATGCGCCGCCGTTGGCGAGGCCTTGCTGGACCAGATCGTCGAGCGCGGACAGGAAGGCGGTGAGCGTCTTGCCCGAACCCGTCGGCGCGGCCACCAGCGTGGAGCGGCCACGGCGAATCTGCGGCCACGCGGCGGCTTGCGCGTCGGTCGGCGCGGGGAAGGTCTTGAGGAACCAGCTCGCGACAGCCGGATGGAAATCGGCGAGCGCGCCGGCCGTCGGGAGCCCGATGGCGGGTGTCGCGACGGATGCATTGGCGGACGCCGCGCCCAAGGCGGCGGTAGTGGAAGCCGAAGTCATGCTCGCGTAGATGGGGGCGGGGCGTGCCATATCCAGAGGGCGCCGAAGGGAACCGGTAGCAAGGATCAGGAACCAGTCTGGCAGGTTTCCACGCGTTTTGCCGAGCGCTACAGATCGGCATTTATGTCGCAATGGAGAGCCCGCGCTACGGCAATTTTTGCCGCGGGGCACAGCTTGCCGCTCGCTCTGCCGGATTTTGCCAATTGCAGTACTCTCTACGCCTCACCCATCCACGAACCACGTTGGAGTCTCGACGATGCGATACAACCAGTTGGGCCGTACCGGTGTGTTTGTTTCAGAATTATGTTTGGGCACGATGACCTTCGGCGGCGGCGGGGGCATCTGGAAGCAGATCGGCGATCTGCAGCAGGGGGACGCGGAGCGGCTGGTCGGCCGGGCGCTCGACGCGGGCATCAATTTCATCGACACAGCCGACGTCTACTCGGAGGGCCTGTCCGAACAAATCACGGGCCAGGCGCTGAAGAATCTCAAGGTGCCGCGCGACAAAGTGGTGGTGGCCACCAAGGTCTTCGGCCAGACGGGCGAGTTTCCCAATGCGCGCGGCGCCTCGCGTTATCACATCATCGACGGTGTGAAGGCGAGCTTGAAGCGTCTGCAACTCGATCACGTCGACCTGTATCAGATCCACGGTTTCGATCCGGCCACGCCGATCGAGGAAACCATGCGCGCACTCGACACGCTGGTGCAGCACGGCCATGTGCGCTATGTGGGCGTGTCGAACTGGGCCGCGTGGCAGATCGTGAAAGCGCTCGGCATTTCCGAGCGCCTTGGGCTCGCGCGTTTCGAAACGCTGCAGGCGTATTACACGCTGGCGGGCCGCGACCTCGAACGGGAACTCGCGCCGATGCTGCACAGCGAAGGCCTCGGCCTGATGGTGTGGAGTCCGCTTGCGGGCGGCTTACTGAGCGGCAAGTATGGACGTGAGCAGCAGGGCGAAACGGGCAGCCGCCGCACGACGTTCGATTTTCCGCCGGTCAATCGCGAGCGCGCTTATAACTGTATCGACGTGATGCGCGACATCGCCGAGGCAAAGCGAGTGTCGGTCGCGCAGATCGCGCTAGCGTGGCTGCTGCATCAACGGGTGGTGACCACGGTGATCGTCGGCGCGAAGAAGGTCGAGCAGCTCGACGACAATATCGCCGCGACGGGCGTTTCGCTCACCGCGGATGAGCTTGCGAAGCTCGATCAGGTCAGCACGCTGCCCGCGGAATATCCGGGCTGGATGCTGGAGCGGCAAGGTGAGCCACGCCGCAAGCAGCTTGAAGAGGCGCGGCATCCGGCGGCGTAGCGGCAGCCGTCAGCGAAGCCAGCCGCAGCCAACCGCAGCAAGCCGACGCCGGCTGGACACCACGTGAGAACAGCACGGACTGTGAACGCGGTGCCTGGTCGTGGCATCCCCCGGGCGCGATTGGCGGAGCGGGCGCCTATGCGGCTGCGGCCGCATCCGCTGCGTCGGCTACTTAAGCGGCTCGCAGTGCGGCCGCTTATTCCGCCGCGCCTTGGGCTGCTTCAGCTGCCTGCGCCGTATAAGCCGCGGCAGCATCCATCGTGCGAGCCGAGTACACCATCGCGGCGCCCGCATTGATCGCGACCGCCACGCCCAGCGCTTCGGCGATTTCCTCGCGCGTCGCGCCATGCTTGAGCGCTTCGGCGGTGTGCACGGTAATACAGCCGTCACAACGCAGGCTGACCGCCGCCGCAAGCGCAATCAGTTCGCGCGTCTTGGCGCCGAGCAGGTCCTTCTTCTGGCCGGCGCTCGACAACGCCTGATAGCCCCTGACGGTATCCGGCGACAGTTTGGCGATCTCGCCGATCCGGCCGAACAGTTCTTGACGGTAATCGATCCAGTTCAACATGGCAGTGCTCCTTGGTCTGTTGCGCGTCGGCGAGTGCCGGCGTCGTGAGACAAGTATTGCGCTGCGCCGCGATATCCTGAATACTCGATTCGCTCAACTTTTAGCGCGATCGTCTCATGGATACGCTCAGCCGACTGATCGACCTCGCCCGCCCCCAAGCCAGCCTCGATCTGCGTTGCCTGCTCTCGGGCGCTTTCGATATCGATCATGGCCGGGAGGAAGCGGGCATTGCGCCGTTCCACCTGGTGCTGGACGGCGCATGCGTCGTCGAAACCGCGGACGGCGCGCAGCGTGCATTGCACGCGGGCGACTTCATGCTGTTTCCGCGCGGCGCGGCGCATCGTGTGCGCGATGTGCAGCGCTCGGCCGCCACTGCGCCGGTGACGCAAGGCCATGACGGCATGCTGCCTTTGCGGCGCAACGACGGCCACGATGACCACGACGGCGCCCACGTCCCCGCCGACCTTGATCTTCTGTGTGGCCGCTTTGTCTACTCGCCCGGTTCGTCGGCCTTGCTGCTGAACGCGTTGCCCGATCCGTTCCATGTCTCGCTCGGCGGGACGGAAACGCTGGACTCGTTGCAAACGGTGATTGCGCTGATGCGCAGCGAGGCCGAAGGACGGCAGGCGGGCGCCCTCGCGATCGTCACCGCGTTGAGCAACGCGCTGCTCGCCATGGCGCTACGCGTGCACGGCGAGCAGAACGCATCGGCTTCGGGCGTGCTCGCGCTGCTGGCCGACGCGCGCCTTGGCGCTTCCGTGCAAGGCATGTTGAGCGCTCCCGAACGGGCGTGGACCATCGCCGAACTCGGCGAACTCGCCGCCATGTCGCGCGCGACTTACGCACGCCATTTCAACGAGCGCGCGGGCATGACGGTGATGGACTTTCTCACGCAGATCCGTATGACCATCGCGTGCGATCTGCTGCGCCGCACGCAGCGCAGCGCGGCCGAGATCGGCGAGGCGGTGGGCTATCAATCGGAGGCCGCCTTCGGCAAGGCATTTCAGCAAAGCGTCGGCATGCCGCCGGGACGCTACCGGCGTCGGCCGCAAGAGAACGATGGGGCGGAGAACTAGCTACGGTTTGCCCGGCTTGCCCGGTTTGCCGAACCAGCGCCGTTCGATCCACGACATCAGGAAGGCCACCAGCAATGCGCAGATCGTGCCGAGCGTCACTTCGCCGAGACGCATGAGGGCTTTGTCCCACGCGGGACCCATGCCCGGCACCAACAGCATGATTGTCGCCGTAATGCCGCCCAGACGCGCCGCGCTGCCGACGTTCAGGACCCAGCACAGGGCGATCGCGACACCCACCGTGGCGGCATAGGCCGCGAAATAGCCCTCGCCGAACGTGGCGCCCACGAGTCCGCACAAGCCGCCGACCATCGCGCCGATGAATTGATCGCGCGACAGGTTGCGGGTGTCGACATAGCTATGCTGGCTGACCGCGATGGCCGTGATGGCGGCCCAGAAGGTCTGCTCGGTATGCAGCAAGCGGCCGATGGCGACGGCGAGACTCGCGCCGGCGACCGCCTGCACGGCCATGAAGCCGCCTTCGATCAGGCGCTCGCCGAGCGGCAACGACTTGAGAAAGGCAAACAGCGAGTTGGCGGCGCTCGCCCGTGCCGTGCGTCGGGAATCGTCGGGTGGGGTCATCGAAGGTGAGAAGGTCTATTGCAGCATGAAGGTCCCGTATTCTAGCGACTCCCATTGGCGGTCGAGCAGAGACCAGCGCGCCGGCAGCGAACGGGCCAAGCCGTGGCGATGGAGCGCGGGATCGAGTGGGAGCGTGATTGCCGTGAAGAACACGCGGAGTCCGGCGAAGGCGGCCACCACGCATACGGACTACATGCCTCGGGCATTCACGTGTTTGAGTAACCGTGACTAACCTTCATGACTGCGCAGCCGGCGATACCAGTTCATCAACGGTGTAGCCGAGACGCCGTGAATCACCACCGACGCCGCGATCACAGCCAGCGTGAGCGGCACGAGCGGAGCCACGTCGGCAGCGGCGCCGTTCTCGAGCGCGTACGCCAGGTAGTAAAACGAACCGATGCCGCGTATCCCGAACCAGCTCATCAAACGCCGTTGCGTCGGCGTCGCGCTCGATCCCACCAGCGACAACTCCACCGATATCGGCCGCACGAGCACGAACAGCGCGGCGGTCAGCGCGATGGTCTGCCAGGTGAAGAGCGGCGTGTGCATCGTGGCGAGCACGTTGCCGACCATCGCCATGACGGCGACCTCCGCGATGCGTTCGAGTTCGATCGTGAAGCCGAGCACCGACTCCGTCATATACGCGTGCGCTTTGCTAGGATTCGCCGCGGTCGCTTCGACGTCTTCGGAATCGACGGTGCCGATGGTTTCGCGAGGCGACTGGCCGCCGCTCGCGCGATGTTCGACACGGCGCATCGCGACACCGGCCGCGAACACGGCCAGAAAACCGTAGGTATGCGCGAGTTGCGCGGTGCCGAACGACAGTTCGATCAAACCGAGCGCGAAGAAACCCTCGAGCCCGAGCGCCTGCGCGTGGCGCGTGCGCAGCCACGCCACCGCGTGCGTCGTGGCCCAGCCGAGCACGCCGCCTATCGCGATCGCGCCCGCCACGCCCCACACGATGCTGCCCGCGAGTTCCAGGTTCAACAGGTCGCCCGCTTCGGCGGCGGGCGCCGCGCATAACGCCAGGCCGAGCATCGCGAAGGGCAGCGCGATGCCGTCGTTCAGTCCGCCTTCGCCGGACAGCGCGAAGCGCAGCAGGTCGTGGTCGCCGGGGTTGTGCACTTGCACGTCGTGCGCCAGCACCGGATCGGTCGGCGCGAGAATCGCCGCCAGCAGCAAGGCCGGCCCCCAGCCGAGATGCAGGACGTACACGCCGAACAGCATCAGCAGCGGAATGGTCGCGAGCATCGCAAGGAAGCCGAGACGCAGCGGCACGGTCCAGAGTTTTTCGAGCATGCCGAGCCGCAGCCGCAGGCCGATGGCAAACAGCGAGACGAGCAGCGCGACTTCGGTGATGGTACGCAGCAGATGCGCGTCGGCGATCATATCGAGGCGCAACAGGCCGATACCGGGCGGCCCCAGGAAGTAGCCGATCGCGAGATAAAACATGGCGGCGCTGATGGGTAGCCGCCGCAGCGCCGTTGCCGCCAGGCCCATAAAAACGAGCACGGCGCCAACGATGAGAAACCACAAAGTTTCGTGCATGAGCATCCGGTGAGGGCCCGCATGCGCGTACCGTATGCGTGGCCGGTTGAAGAAAGGTGCGCCGGGACGCGTCAGTCGCTGACGCGTCATTTCAAGGCGCGCGTCCGAATGCTTCGCGCAGTTTGCGCTTGGCTTGCTGCAAGGTGTCGCGGCGCGTTTTCGGCAGGTTCCTGCCGGCGCGATTGATATAGAAGTTCAGCATCGACATCGCCGACTGGAACGGTGTGCCTTTGCGGCGGCGGCTTTTGGTGGACGACTGCTTGAGCGATTGCGCAATCGACTCCGCGCTGCCGGTTTTGAAAATATCGTGCTGGATATCCATCGCGTCACTGGTTTCCATCACGTGATGCGACCATTTCTTCGGGCTTTTTGCGCGATGCGCCGCGTGTGCCTGGGCGTGCCGCTGGCGTGGCGGCCGGCCCGACTTGCCGCGCGCGACGGGGCGTTTGGACTTGCTGGTGGATTTCCGGGTGGCCATGATGGCGCCTCCTCAACGGGTCGTGCGCGCTGATCGAGCTTATTGTGCGCTCAAACTGAAACGCGCCGGCTGCCGCGAGGCGGCATGCCGGCGCATCGGCGCGGACGCGGGTGACCGGTTGCGCTCGCGCGCGTCCACCGCGAGCCTGCGTTACAACTTCAGCCCGCCAGCCTCCGGCGCGTCCGACGACGCGGGCGGAACGTCGCCGACACCGTGGTCGTCGCGACGCGCATACGAGTCGCGACCCCAATAGGGTTCGCTGCCGTAGTACTGATGCACGGACGTGGCCCACGTCTGGTCCGCCATGGATGGCCAGTGGTCCTTGTCGAAGCCCGGTGCGTTCTTCACGCGCTCAGCGGTCATGTTCAGCACGAAACACTTGCGCCCGGTATCGAGCGTCAATGCATGCCAGGGGATGGCGAGCAGCTTGTCGCCGATGCCGAGAAAGCCGCCGCTCGAGAGCACGGCATACGCAACGCGGCCCGAGCCGACGTCGAGCATGATGTCCTTGATCTTGCCGATGTCCTCGCCGTCGCTGCTGAGCACCTTGTTGCCGTCGAGCGTGGCCGCGGCCATCACGTCCGGGCCGGGGCCGTCCGCGGTCGCGCTTCCCTTGCCGACGATTCGGGCGCCTTGGTCTTGCCGCATGCCGGCTTGTGTCTGTGTCTGGTTCAGCATGATGAGCCTCCTCTACAGGTAAGTGTGTGCAAGGCTGAGCAACCGGCGTTCCTTCCAATTCCGGAGGGGGTGCAGCGGCGCAGTGGTGGTGATCCTTGCTGGAGCTCGTCTGCGTTTGCAAAGAGCGCGTGTGGAGCGTCACGCTGAACGCGTAAAGCGTGCTGACGCGTTTGAAAATATTTCGTCGGGATAGAAAGACGAGGAGAACTGAGAAAGTGCGTTCACGGGTTGGCGGCAACATGGCCTGCCACCAGGATACCGGTACGGCGCCGCTATGAGGCATAGCCCTTGCTGACTGTTTAGGCAGCAGCGCGATCAATCACGTACGAACGCTGTCTATCTGGTCCATCTATCCTCGGAGACTTCAATGAAATATTCAAAAGCACTGCTGGTATCGGCACTTTTCGCCATGTCGGGGGCGGCGTTCGCGCAAGCGGGCGGTGGCAACGGTAACGGCGGCAATGGTGGCTCCGGCGGCTCGGGCAACGCGCACGGCGCGGCGACCGCAGCGCCGACCACGGATGGACAAGCCGCATCGGGCGCGATGAGTTCCACCGGCTCGAAATCCCATCACATGTCGAAGACGAAAGCCAAGAAGGCGAAGACCGATTCCACCAATATGCCGGGTGCGGATGCGAGCAGCGATACGAAAGGCCAGTGAGAGCGCTCTATTGAGCGGCGGGGCCAAGACGAAAGGTCGGGCAGCTTTCTGACCAGTGAGGTGCAATCGGCGCGAGCCCAGCGCCGGTTCTTTCGGAATCCCAATGGGCGGGGAAAAGTCAACGCCTAAGAACGGGTAGTATCGGAGCAGAGGGCAATATCGGCAACTACGGAGACACTGCTCCGCCTGTATCGATGCGACAGAAGCGTGCGGTTCGACTCTCTTGTTTCAAGGACACCAGGAAGCAGAGGCGCATGCCCAGTGCATCGCGGGAGATACGATCATGACGCAAACGATCCACTATCAAATGAACATTTGCGGCGGGGATTTCGCGCACGTCAGGGAATGCTTTCGCCACTGGAAGTCGCAGACCCTCGTGTATCGAAGGAATCAGCAGATGTTCGAAGGAAAACAGGAAGTGCGGCCGTTGTCGGCCCATGTATTCGACAGCGGCGAGGTCGCGCATGAAGCGCTCGAGCGCGTCTGTTCGCCCGGCGATCCGTATGCGCTCGCTGCCGAGGTACACGACGGCGAGCGCGACATGTGGCTCGTGATGGCCGCATTCGCGGAAGAGGTGTGACGAGCCTTGAGTGGCGGCTCTTTTAAGGCGCCGCCTGTTTTGCTGCGCGCGATGCACCCGTCGCGGGGGGGGCGGGCCCCCCCCCGGGCCGCGCCCCGCGGGGGGGGGGGGGGGGCGCGCGGGCGCTGGGGGCGCTTTTGTTGGGGGCGCCCCCGCGCCGCCGGGGGGGGGGGGGGTTTTTTTTTGGGGGGCC
>NZ_JARESO010000052.1:0-56143 GCF_046030175.1 Paraburkholderia sp. RL17-373-BIF-A | reverse complement strand
GGCATCGTAGACGAGCGTGCGCGACGGCGGCACGCGCAAGCTGATTCGCTCGCCCTCTTCGAATTCTCCGCCGACGCGTGCCCAGATATCGCCGAACGCTGTCTTCACGCGCAGCAACGAATCGCGGCCGCCGTATTCGACGGTCGTCACCAACGCGTCGAAGGCATTCTCCGCACCGGGCACGGCGCGCTCCATATCCTCGGGACGCAACGCGACGCTCACGCGTTTGCTGTTGAAGCCGGCCATCGGCGTGCCGAGGAGACGCACACCGTTTGCGGTCACCAGCACGCCTTCGCCTTGCGTGCCTTCGAGTTCGAATTCGGCCACGTTGCGATAACCCATGAAGCGCGCGACGTGCAGATTCTGCGGCCGCGTGTAGACCTCTTTCGGCGTGGCAACCTGTTGCACGACACCCTCCCTCATCACGACGATGCGGTCGGCCATGGAAAGCGCTTCGTCCTGATCGTGCGTCACGTAGAGCGTCGCACGCTCGAGCTGGCTGTGGATGCGGCGAATCTCCGCGCGCATTTCGATCCGCAGTTTGGTATCGAGATTCGACAACGGTTCGTCCATCAGAATCAGCGGCGGCTCGATCACGATCGCGCGCGCAATCGCCACGCGCTGCTGCTGGCCGCCGGACAGTTGTCCGGGCAGCTTGCGTTCATGCCCGACGAGTTGCACGAGCTGCAACGCTTCACGCACGCGGCGCACGGCTTCGCTCCTGCCGACGCCGCGCATCTTCAAACCGAAGCCGACGTTGTCGAGCACGCTCATATGCGGAAACAGCGCGTAGTTCTGAAACACCATGCCGAAGCCGCGCTTCTCCGGCGGCAGCACGTCGATGCGTTTGTCGTCGAGCCAGATGCCGCCGGCGCTCAACGGCTGCAATCCGGCGATGCAATTGAGCGCCGTCGATTTGCCGCAACCGGAAGGCCCCAGCAGAGCGATGAACTCGCCACGTTGGATGGTCAGATCGAGGCCGCGCAGCGCCGCGATCGCCTGGCCTTCCGCATTCGTAAAACTGCGGCTCACCGAGTCGAGCCGCAACTGCTCAAAGTGATGCTTCATGGCGGTTTCCCGATACGCGTGGTGCGCCGTGTCACGTATCACGCGTGGATCGCAACATCATGCATGCACGGCCAGACGAGGAGACTATTTGGTCTTCTGCGCGCCGACCTCGGTGTCCCATTTCTTGAAAGCCGCGACCATCGCCGCGGCGTTCAGCGGCAAGACGTGCGGACGCTCGGCCAACAGCTTCGCGTACTCCGGCCGGCCGTATTTCTTCAGCACGTCCTGGCTGTGCGCGGGCGCCTGCTCGACGCTCACGCCCTTGATCGCCGGACCGGGGTAGAAGTAACCGTCGTCATAGGTCATGGCCTGCTGCGCCGGTTCGAGCATGAAGTTCATCAGCTTGTAGAGCACGTCGAGCTTTTCCTTCGGCACGCCTTTCGGAATCACCATGTAGTGCGCGTCGTTCACCCACGTCATGTTGTCGAACGCCTGCACGCGGAATTCCGCCGGCACGATACCGAGCGCGCGCGGATTGATGTCCCAGCCCGTCACGGTCACCGTCATATCGCGGGTGCCTTCGCCAAGCTCCTTCATCACCGCCGACGTGCCGCCCGGATAGTAAGGAATGCAATCGTTCAGTTGCTTGAGAAAGGCCCACGTCTTGTCCCAGCCGTGAATCGGATCCTGCGGATCCTTGTCGCCGAGTATGTAGGGCAAGCCCATCAGGAACGTGCGGCCCGGACCGGAATTCGCCGGGCGTGCGTAGATCAGCTTGTCCGGATGCGCCTTGCACCATTGCAGCAATTGCTCGGGCGTCTTCGGCGGGTCGCTGACTTTGGCGGGGTTGTATTCGAGCAGCGGGCCGGCCGGCATATACGCGACTTCGAGCCCGTAGCCTTGGGCTAGATCCTGCATCTTGCGCGGACCCGGCGCGTACTTATCGAGCACGCCAGGGAACGCCGCCGCGTTCTCGGGCAGCAGCTTCATCCAGAGACTCTGTTCGATGCCGGCGGCAAGCGCGTCGGTGCCGGTCAGCACGAGATCGATATCGGAGCGGCCCGCGGCCTGCATCGCCTTGATCTTGCCGGGCAACTGCGGCGCCGGTGCGTTCGTGAAGGTGAGATTGGCGACGAGGTTCGGGTATTTCGCCTTGAAGGCCTCGAAGCCCTTTTGCGTGAGTTGAAGGTCGCCGGCCACGTCGACGATATTGAGTGTGACCGGATCGGCCGCATGCGCGGCGGATGCGAAAGCGGCGCTCGCCGCGAGACATACGGACACCAGCCTGAGCGCCAACCTGTGTGAAACAGTCATTGCGTCTCCTCGCTTCTTGGTATGGAAATCCGCCGGTCGAATGCGCTGCGGGCGGTGTCTTTCTACCAATGGAACATAGCGAAGCGGAACAGCTGATGTCAAGCAAATACTCGTGGCGGCTCCGGGCTCATGAAAGCCGCCATTTTCGCGGTGAATCCTTGCCGCTCAACGGCTTGCGCGCTGCATCCAAGGGCAAACCCGGAGCCGCTCATGACCTCTGATGACGACTTGTCTGGCAACTAGCCGCCTTGCACGCCTTGCGTATTCACGTAGAGCGAATAGAGGCCGTGGCTTGCCGCCATGAAGAGCCGGTTGCGATGCCGTCCGCCGAAGCATACGTTCGCACAGCGCTCCGGCAATGCTATGTGGCCAAGCGGCTCGCCTTGCGACGTGAAGACGCGCACGCCGTCGAGTTCGTCGGTGCCCATGCCCCAGCCGCACCACAGATTGCCGTGGACATCGACGCGAAAGCCGTCCGGCGTGCCCGGGCCGGCGTCGATCAGCACGCGGTTGTTCGACAGCGCGCCGCCGTCGCCGTCGACATCGAACGCACGGATCTTGCGCGGCTCACCGCGCGATTCGACGATGTACAGCACCGACTCGTCCGGAGAAAACGCCAGACCGTTGGGGCCTAGCACGTCATCGGCGACGACGGTGACTTCGCCGGATTGGCCGTCGACGCGGTACACGCACGCCGTCAGTTCCGACTCCTGCCGCTCGCCCTCATAGAATCCGTCGATGCCGAAGGTCGGATCGCTGAACCAGATCGAGCCGTCCGATTTCACGACCACGTCGTTCGGCGAATTGAAGCGCTTGCCGCGGTAGCGGTCGGCGAGCACGGTGATCGATCCGTCGTATTCGGTGCGCGTGACGCGCCTCGTCAAATGCTCGCAGCTGACGAGGCGCCCCTGACGGTCGCGCGTATGGCCGTTGGCATTGTTCGACGACTGGCGAAACGTCGACACCGTGCCGCTCGGTTCGTCCCAGCGCAGGATGCGGTCGTTCGGAATGTCGCTCCACAGCAGATAGCGGCCGTCGCCGAACCAGACCGGGCCCTCGGACCAGCGGGCGCCCTGATACAGACACTCGACGGACGCGGAAGCCAGGATCAGTGCTTTGAAGCGCGGATCGAACACGCGGATGGAGGGATCGGGATAGCGTCGGTTGTTGTCGGTCATGCTGGTGGCTTCGGGCTCAAGGTTCAGTGGCATGGGTTGGCTTGCGCGAATTCGTGCTCCAACGCGAGCAGCGCCCGCGCGGCGTGCTCGATCTTCGCATGATGCTCGGGCGGCGTCGCGAATCGGGGATTCGTTCACGTGGCCTCACACCGGGAGCGGGACAGAATGGAGCGCTCAAGGTAGCACCGGGCTCCGAATGTTGTCAAACAACTTGGCGGCAAGCCCGGCTTCGCGAATTCTTCGCGCGGATCGCGAAGGCCGCAAACTACGCGGTGTTGCTTTTGTATGACAATATAGCTTGGACGGTGACGTTTATGTCGCGGCAACCGTGCAGCCCGCAAACATTCAATATCGGCAATCAGTGCGATTTTGACTGAAATTTTGGCAGCGGCCGCCAATTAGAATGCTTTCACAATAATGTTGCCAACGAATGGCATCAAAACGGCTACTACGCGAAAATTACCCACATTAACCATCGGTGAATGTTAATTCGGTCAGAAAATCGGATACAAAGCGCGATTCATTCGCATTCTCGCTAAACCATCACCGTCGCCATTTTGTTAGAAATCACTTCTGGCTTTGCGAAATAAATTTTGGTGATAGATTGTGAAGATAAAAACCAACGGACGGAATGCCGTACCGCAATTTACCGCAACGGGATGTTTGCGAGCCTGAGAGAGTAAAAATTGTCGCTACATTTTATCGAGCAGATGGCACCTCTACTGGACGCCGCCGACGATGCGGAATGGTTCGGTGCAATCGCGGGCCTCGCCGAGACGTGGGGCTTCGACAGGCTTTTGATCGCCATGCTGCCGCGCCCGACCATTCGCCTCGAAGACGCTTATGTGCGTAGCACGTACTCCCCCACCTGGCGCCGTACTTATGACGAGCAGGGACTGGTTCACATCGATCCGACCGTCGCGCATTGCGCGACGCGCGCCACGCCGCTGATCTGGTCGCCGGATATCTTCACGACCGCACCGCAGCTTTCCATGTACGAAGAAGCCCGCGCGCATGGGTTGCGCGCCGGCGTGACATTGCCGATTCATGGACCGAACCAGGAAGCCGGCATGATGTGCTTCGTCAATGACAACAATCCCAACGACGAATTCTGGCGCCATATCAACGTGGCATTGCCGAATCTGGTGTTATTGCGCGATCTTGTAATCGATACCAGCCAGCGGCATTTGAATACGCACGCTCAGACCTTATTGCCCAAGCTCACGCCGCGTGAACGCGAATGCCTGAAATGGACCGCACGCGGCAAATCCACCTGGGAAATCTCCCACATCCTGAACTGTTCGGAAGCCGTGGTGAACTTCCACATGAAGAACATCAGGACGAAATTCGGTGTGAATTCGCGGCGTGCGGCGGCCGTGATTGCAGCCCAGCTCGGGCTTATTGACCCGGGTTGAGAAAGGCCGCGGCGTCGCGGCTGTAGAGCACGCGCTCGGCGCGGCCCAGATCGGCGTCGGACACGGTTTTGGTGAAGTACAGACCGAGCAGGATCGACACCGGCGCCGGGATTTCAGCACCCGACTCGAACCGGCTGCCGCGCGACTGCGTGACGCCGAAGCGGGCCCAGAAACGGCGTTGGCTCTCTTTTTTCTTCTTGCGGTAAGCAATGATCAGAACGCGGTCCACCGCCGTGGAAGGCTCCGCCGGGCGGGTTTGAAGACCGGCTTGCGGTTGCCAATGATTGTCGAGGAGTTCCATTTTTTCGGTCCTGTCGGTTGAGTGCAGTGCTTGTCTCGAATTTTGCGTTACCCGATAAGCATGCGCACCTATCCAGGTAGGTAGGTGGCAGAAACATTCAAAATGCATAAGTTTTCTTGCGTATTGGGTACCCCAACACGTTCAGGAGAACGTCATGCAAACAGCAATCCGGATTGGAATGCGTCAGGAATTCGACAACGCGGACATTAACGAGATGTACCGCCTGCGGGCGCGGGTGTTTCACGGCCGGCTCGGGTGGGATATCGCTACCATCGCGGGCATGGAGATCGACGGCTACGACGCGCTCGGGCCGCATTACATGCTGATCCAGGCGGACGACGGGCAAGTGCGCGGCTGTTGGCGCCTGATGCCGACCGAGGGCCCCAACATGCTGAAGGACACCTTCCCGCAGTTGCTGCACGGCGCGGCGGCGCCGGTTGGGCGGCACATCTGGGAATTGAGCCGGTTCGCGATTGAAACCGGCGGCGAGGAGCAATCGTTTGGCTTTGCGGACCTGACCATGCAGGCGATCCACGAACTCGTGACGTTCGCCGACCAGATGGGCATCACGCGGTATGTCACGGTGACCACCACGCCGATCGAGCGGCTGCTGCGCAAGACCGGGATCGAGATCAGCCGGCTCGGGTCGCCGTTGCAGATCGGCGTGGAGCGGGCGGTGGCGCTGGATATCGCTGTGAGTCCCAAGACTCGTACCGCGCTGTTCGGACCGATGGCCGCCGCTGCTTAGCTGTTTTACTTCGCCGGAGGTTCGCTGCCGCGAGAGCGGCAGGTTCTACGCCCTGTCGCACCGTGCGGGAATTACCGCGGCACGGTGGCCCGATGGCGCTGCGGCCCCGCCGCGCGGCGACAGCGCGCGGACACTCAGGAGCCGAACATCCGCTCGAGCGCGTTCTCGAGATGCGCTCGCATGGCGCTTGCAGCGCCCGGCGCGTCCTTGCGCCGGATCGCCTCGAGCACGGCCATATGCTCCGCCTGCACGAGCCGCTGCCGCGCCACAGTCTTCACCAGCGAAAGATTGCGCGACAGGTTCATGCTGAACAGGATTTGCTCCTCGATAAACGACATGACCGTGATGAAAAAGGGGTTCTTCGACGCGCGCGCCACCGCCAGGTGAAACATGAAGTCGTCTTTCGCGCCGATACCCTGCGTCTCGATGATCCGCTCCAACTGGTCCCAGGCGTGCTGGATGGCGGCGATGTCGTCGGCGTCGGCTTTGAGCGCCGCCTGCTCCGCCGCGCCCGCTTCTGTCACGATGCGAAATTCATAGCAGCGGCGGATGTCGGACAGCGTTTCGAGCGGCGCGAAGCGGCGCACGTCCGGATCCGGCCGCCGCGCGACCGTCGTGCCCGATCCGTGCCGCGTCATGATGATGCCGTCCGCCCGCAAGCGCGCCAGCGCTTCGCGCACCGTCGGCCTGGACGTCGCGAATCGCTCCGCCAGCGCATGCTCGGTCGGCAAGCGCTCACCTTCCTTGTACTCGCCCTCGACAATGCGGTTGAGAATGTCGCCGTAGATCTTGTCGGGCAAGCCCGTCGTTTTGCGCTCGTTCATCAGCGGACTGAAGCAGCTTGTCTGAGTAGGCTGTAATTGTAAGGCAAACCCGGCCTTATCTTGGCCGCCGATATGCATTGCAAATTGGAGCGAAGTCCCGCCGACGCTTGCTGACCGGCGCTTGCCGAACAGGACAGCCTCGTCGCAAAATTTGACAAGAGTTTGATTTACATCCAGGTCGAATGCATGTTTTTCAGCGATCATTTAAGCTCGCATCAGCAATGAATCTTCATTGCGCCCAGCCGGTTGGAAACAGCTGCGGCATCCGGATCCTTCAGACGCGGAGTCGATATGTACACACGCATTGTTGTAGCGGTCGACGGCAGCAACACCTCCCGCCGTGCATTCGAAGCAGCGCTCGCGCTCGCCAAATCCAGCGGCGCGGTCTTGCAGCCGTTCTATGTCGTCGAAAACACGCCGATGTATTTCGAAGCGCCCGGTTATGACCCATCCGTCTTGCGTAACCGGCTCGTCGAAGAGGGCAAGGAACTCGGCGCCGAATTCGCCAAGGCCATGACCGAGCAAGGCGTGAAGGGCGAGCTCGTGGTAGGCGAGGCATCCACGATCGACGATGTTTCGGTGGTCGTGCTCAAGGCCGCGGCTGACTTCAACGCCGATCTGCTGGTCATGGGCACACACGGACGGCGCGGTTTTCAGCGGCTGATTCTTGGCAGTGTCGCCGAGCGCTGCGTGCGGCAAGCGACTTTGCCCGTGCTGTTGATCCCATCCGCCGCGGGCAAGTCCGGCGACGCGGATTGATGAACGCGGCGCGAGTGAGCAACGCGCGCTTTACATCGGCGGCAGGTGTTCCAGGTTGCCGATCTCCTTTTCGCCAAAGTGTGAGCAGGGTCTGCCTGCTCGCACTCCATAGCAGTCCATAAACAAATTCACCGACGCCGGTGTGACACTGCTCAACGTGCCTGACTGCCTGAACGCGTCATTTTGCCGCGAAGCGGGCAACGTGGTCGATGGGACAATCTGTCATTACCCTGACCACCGGCTGCTGAACATGCTCACTCCTATCGCTGTTACGCACTCCGCCGGCACTGCCGATTCCGTGGCCTCTGCCGCAAGTTCATCGCCGGCGCGCGGCAGCCGTCGTGCGGCACCGCCACGGGCAAACGCGCGCTCCGCCGCGCGCTGTTCGAGCTGCGCAATGCGGCAGCTCTGCATGCCCCAAGGTTTGTCGCCCGACGAACTGATGAAACTCGAAACGCTCATCTGTTCCGCGCGCTCCGTTCAGCGCGGTGAAGCCCTGTATCGCAGCGGCGACCGCTTCGACAGTATTTACGCCGTGCGCTCCGGTTCGATGAAAACCGTCATGGCGCATCGTGACGGCCGCGAACAGGTCACCGGTTTGCGGCTCGCCGGCGAGGCGCTCGGCCTCGACGGCATCAGCGACGACGTGCATGCCTGCAGCGCGCTCGCCCTCGAAGACAGCACGGTTTGCATCGTCCCCTACACCGCCCTCAAGTCACTGTGCCGCGAAATCAGTTCGATGCAGGAGCGCATGCACAAACTGCTGGGCGAGCAGATCGTCCGTGAAGCCGCGCAGATGATGGTGCTTGGGTCGCTCTCGGCGGACGAACGGGTCGCGGCATTCCTGCTCGACGTCTCCGAGCGCAACGCGCGGCGAGGTTATTCGTCGGCGGAATTCAATCTGCGCATGACGCGCGAGGACATGGGCAGCTACCTCGGCATGACGCTCGAAACCGTGAGCCGCACCCTGTCAAGATTTCAAAAGCGCGGCCTGATCGACACACACGGCAAGCACATCCGGATCGTCGATCTGGACGGCCTGCGGCAAGTCTAGGCCACCGACGGGAGCCCGGCCCGCGCCGCCGCGCCCCCCGCCCACTTCCTTTTTTACGCGCTTTCGTCTTGGCATGGCTCCTGCAAGCAGGTACAGTCTTTAGTCCCTCCCCCGCAAGGAGACCCGGCGAAATGAATCGCGACCCCGCCCCGCATCACCCGCTCGTCCAGCGGCTGATCGAAGCGCGTCAAGTGACTGACGCACTGTTTTCCATCGTCAAGCCCGAGTTTCTGTATGAACGGCCGATCCGTGAACGCCACCGGATCGTGTTTTACATCGGCCATCTGGAAGCTTTCGATCGTAATCTTTTCGATCAACGCCTGTGCGACCTGCCGGCGTTCGATCCGCACCTCGACCAGCTTTTTGCCTTCGGCATCGATCCCGTCGACGGCGGTTTTCCGACCGATCAACCCAGTGACTGGCCGTCGCTCAACGCCGTTCGCGGCTACGGCTCGCGTGCCCGCGAGCAGATCGACCGCGAGCTCGATGCGCTGACGCACACCGCGCAACTCGGCCGCAACGGTGCACAAGCCGATGCCTCCGAGCAGTTGCTGAACGTCGCGATCGAGCATCGGTTGATGCATGCCGAAACACTGGCGTACATGCTTCACCAGTTGCCGCTTGCGCAGAAGGTCACCGAATTGCGCGAGCCTGTCGTGACGCGTGCGGAACCGCGCGACGCGTTGTCGTCGATGGTCAGCGTACCGGCCGGCACGGCCGTGCTCGGCATGCCGCGCGACGGCGGGCGCTTCGGCTGGGACAACGAGTTCGGCGAACTGCATGTCGATGTGCCGGCCTTCGAAATCGATCGCCATATGGTGACGAACGGTGCATTCCGCGAGTTCATCGAGGCAGGCGGCTATCGCGAAGCGAAGTGGTGGTCGGAGAAGGATTGGGCGTGGAAGGAAGCCGAGCATATCGAGCATCCCGCGTGCTGGTCGCGGCACGACGCAGGCGGCGAAGCATGGACGCTGCGCACCATGTTCGACGAGGTCCCGTTGCCGCTCGACTGGCCCGTGTACGTGAGCCACGCCGAAGCCAGCGCCTACGCGCGCTGGGCAGGCAAAGCGTTACCCACCGAGGCGCAGTGGCAACGTGCGGCACACGGCGCGCCACACGCCGCGTCGGGTAATTTCGATTTTCGCAGCTGGGATCCGCAACCGGTCGACGTGCATCCGGATAACGTCAGCGCGTTCGGCGTGGAAGGACAATTCGGCAATGGCTGGGAGTGGACTTCGACGGTATTCGACGCGCTGCCCGGCTTCGAAGCCTTTCCGTTTTATCTCGGCTATTCAGCCAACTTTTTTGATGGCCAGCACTACGTGATCAAAGGCGGCTCGGCACGCACCGCGCAGTGCATGCTGCGGCCGGCTTTTCGCAATTGGTTTCAGCCGCATTATCAGTATGTGTATGCGGGGTTTCGGTGTGTGAGGTGGT
Source organism: Paraburkholderia sp. RL17-373-BIF-A (assembly GCF_046030175.1). Classification (NCBI taxonomy): domain Bacteria; kingdom Pseudomonadati; phylum Pseudomonadota; class Betaproteobacteria; order Burkholderiales; family Burkholderiaceae; genus Paraburkholderia; species Paraburkholderia sp. RL17-373-BIF-A. The sequence goes on along the minus strand of NZ_JARESO010000052.1, from coordinate 46,105 downwards.
GACGAATAAAGCACAAGTCGACGCGCTTGTGATTCATCTCGCTGAGTGACACGGAGGCGATCTTCCCAACGCGCGCGCCCCGTGCGCGAAGCGTGTCAGTCCGCCTGCGCTGCCGGTGGAATGCGCACCCCGATCAGCGGTTCATGCTGTTGAGCGCCATACACGTCGCGATCGCCGGGCGCGCCGGATGTGGGTCCGGTGCGGGGAATGGTGATCTTGATCGCGTTGGCGGCATCGAACGAAACGATGCTGACATCGCCCGCATCCACCTGATAGAGCGCGCTCACCAACTCAGGCGTCAGCACGTCGCTGTCGCGCACGCGGCGATATACGGCGGCATCTGGAAAGATCATGTCGAAGGTCAGATATAGCGGGCCAGCGTTCTTGCTGCGCATCACTTCGGCGAGGTCGTAAACGGTGTCGCCGCGGGAAGGATCGAATACGTGGGTCAGATTCATCGCATCACCCGATCTGGGTCGTGGTTACGGGAAAGAGCGCGGCCGGGTCGGCAACCTGCATCACGTGATAAATCGTAAATTCGTACACGGGTCCGCCAACCAGATCCGATGGTGAAAACGGAAATGCGAGGTTGCCGGCGGTCGCCTTGCGCCCCTTGAAATAGCCATGCAGGAACGAACTACGCGCGAGCGAAAGCGCCATGTTCGCGAGTTCCTGCGTGGGTGCAATCGCCTCGATCACCATGCCGATTTCATGAGCGAGACGCGGCTCGCGCTGATCGACGCGTACGCCATTGCGGCCGTAGTAGATGAAGTTGAGCTCGTACTCGCCCGGCTTCATGTCGAGCGCGGTCAGACGCGCAACGTCGTCGCGCACCCGCGCTTCGACCTGATCGACCGCCGCGAGCAGGCGTGGATCGGTCATGCCCGCGATGGTGATCGTCCGGTAGCCGCGCAGCTTCACGCCTTCGAGCTTGATGCTCGGTGGCATCTCGACCAGCTTGCTGCCGGTCACCCGCACACGGCGGTCGTCGAGCTTTTCGATGTGCGTATGTTCGAGATCGACCAAACCTTCCGGCTCGTAAAAATGGTGCGGATCGGGCTGTTCGTACATCATGTGCGCGGCAACGGAAACAGGCGTCACGCCCCGCTCCGGGTTCATCGGCTCCAGTTCGAAGTGATCGCGGCGCAGCGTGCCGAGCAGGCAGTCGTTCGCGGCGAGCGGCACGGCGCATTGCGCGCCGCATTCGAGCAGCTTCGCCATATGAAACGCGAGGCCCATGTCGAAACCGCGCCAGGCGGCAAGACTCGCGTAAATCGCGGTATCGCACGCTCGACCGGCGATGACCACGTCGGCGCCCGCCTCGAACGCGTTGACGAACGGATCGGTGCCCATCTGCGCGACGATGCGTGTGGCGTCGTCCACGGCCTGTTCGGTCAGTTCGGGCAGCACGCCCATCGATTTCACGCGGCCTTCGCGAATCGCCTGCTTGATGACGTTCTTGTCGATCTCCGCCGGAATCGTCGCCAGCTTGTAGCGCAAGCCGTCGCGTCGCGTGACTTCGTCGAGTACATCGAGAAACTCTTCCATATGCGGCTTGCCGCCCGCCGTGCCCGCCGTGCCGATCACGTAGGGCACGCCAGCGTCGCGCGCCGCTTTCAGCGACAACCCCAGATCGCGGCGCAACTGCTCGCGCTTGATGAGCGACTTGCCGCTCCCGAGATAGTACGGTCCCGGATCGGACGAGCCGTTGTCGGCGCCGATCACGTGCGGCTTGCGCGCGATGCCGTTACGCAGCGATGCTTCGGGAAAGCCGTAGCCGAGATTGCCGGCCACGGCCATGATGCGCAGTTCGTCTTCCATAGTCGTTCTCTTGATGAGCGTTCGCGTGTTCAGGCGGCGTTATCGGTCGTTACCGGGCGATCTCGTTCGGCGCCACGTCGAGTCGCGCGACAATCCCTTCCAGTTCGCGCGTCGGCGCTGGATAGCGTTCAAGCACCTGCGGGTCGTGGCCAGGAATCACGTGCTGCTTCGAATCGGCGAGTCGATAGACGGTGTCGTACGCTTCGAGCATCGTGCAAACATCGCAAGCGTTCGAAAATGGCCGGCGATTTTCGATGTTGTCGTAGAAGTGCGAAGCATCGGACGCGACCACGACCCAACCGCGAGCGGTCTTCACGCGCACGACCTGCAAACCCGGCGTATGGCCGCCGACCGGCTGCAGTTGGATACCCGGCGCGAGATCGACTGGACCGTCGTGCATCACCACGCGTTGCGCGAAATTCATCTTCACCATCGCGGCGACATCGTCGGGCTCGTAGTGGTGCGCAAAATGCCGGTATTTCATGTGACGCCCCGTGGCGAAATGCATCTCCGTTTCCTGAAGATGGAAACGCGCAGCCGGCAGCAGCGTGAAATTGCCGACATGGTCGTAGTGCAAATGCGTGATGACCACGTCGCTGACGGCATCGGGATCAATGCCGACGAGTCTGAGCGAATCGATCGGACAGCGCAGCACGCCACGCCCGCGCTTCACGGCAACCTCGGCGTTGAAGCCGGTGTCGATCAGCACGGCGCGCTCACTGTTTCTCGCGACCCACACGTAGTAGTCGAGCGGCATCGCGCTCTGGTGATCGTCGTCGCCGCCAATGAAGTTGTCGCAGCGCCAGCCGTCCCGCCGTGCGTACTTGATCGCGAATAGTTCGTACGTATCCGATGCGTTGCTCATTTACATGCCTCCGATGTTGATGGGTTTTTCCACGCCGATGACGGCTTCCGGCGCGGTACTCGCCTGCACCTCCTCGAGCGTGCGCTTCCTTGTTTCGATGCCGAATATAGAGAGAATTACCACCAGCAGCGCGAACAGCGCGGCAATGAAGGTCACGACGCCGAGCAGTCCGGCCAGCGCATAGACGCTCGCCACCACGTACGGCACGCCGACGTTCACCGCACGTCCAGCCGCGTTCGCGAGCCCCACGCCGCGCAGTCTCAGCCGTGTCGGGAAAAGCTCGGTGACGTAGCACGCAACGCCCAGCGCGGAGGTCACGTAGATGCATGTCGTCACACCGAAGCCGACCAGCGCGATCGTCGCCGCGTGAGTGGCATACGGGTACGCCATGCCGATCGCGGCGCCCAATGCCGAAAAGATCACGAGTCCCCACTTGCGGCCGATCCTGTCCGCGATCGCCATGCTGATCAACGAACCCGCGGGACCGCCCGCGAACATTGCCGACGTGATCAGCAGTGAGTGCGAAATATCGAAGCCCTGCTTGACGAGGAAGGTCGGCACCCACGCGACGAACGCGTACATCGCCGTGAACGAAATGCAGACCACCGCGATGCCGACCAGCGTGCGCGACATCTGTCGCGCCGCGAACAGATCGCGCAGCCGTCCCGGTTCTTCTTCCTGCGGCGCATTCGGAATCGGCGCATCGCGACGCACGCTTTGCGCCTCGATCCGCTCGACCACTTCGCGAGCCTCCTGATGCCGCCCGACCGCCGCGAGCCAACGCGGCGATTCCGGCATCGACTTGCGCAGATACCAGATCACGAGCGCGCCGATGCCTGGAATCGCGAACATCCAGCGCCAGCCGAAGTGCGGAATGATCAGGAACGCGCATGCGGACGAGACCAGCACCGACGAGTTCGTAATCAGATTCAGCAACGACGAGAAGCGGCCCCGCGCATGCGCCGGTGTGAATTCGTTCAGCGTGCTGTAGCCGACGACGATTTCCGCGCCCAGCCCGATACCCATGATGAAACGCAGCACGATCAGCCACGTCATCGAAGGCGCGAGCGCCGCGGCAATCGACGTCACGCCGAAGATGAGCAGATTGAACTGGTAGGAGAAGCGCCGCCCGAAGCGATCGCCGATCACGCCCGCGCCCCACGCGCCGAGTGTGAGTCCCGCAAAGCTCATCGAAATGAACAGCGCGTTCATATGCATGTCCGACAGGCCCTGTTGCACCAGCGCGCCGAGCACGCTGCCCGCGAGGAAATTGTCGAATGCATCGAAGAACATGCCGCCGCCGATCAGGCCCAGCAGACGCCAGTGAAACGGTCCGGTCTCGAGCGCGTCGAGCCGTTGTGCCACGTTTGCTCCATAAGCCGGCATGGTCTGTCTCCTATGTTGTCGGTCGCTGCGAGCGCCTTCGAAACTGCCTTTCCCGCACTCTCCCGCGTTCAGGCGAACGCCATCTGCGCGGCGTAGAACATTGCTTCGATCAACGGCTCCTCGCGCCGCCGCGCGAGGCTGATGAACGACAGCGGAATCTCGATCGGCACTTCGCGCGAGATCGCCGCTCCGTACTTCTGCGCTTCGTCGATGGCGACGGATTCGCGCGCGAGCGAGAGCCCGACGCCCGCGCGCACCAGTTCGATCATCGACGCTTCGAGATCGACCTCCGCCACCACTTGCGGCTTCGCGCCGACCGAGTCGAATGCGCTCGTGAGCAGCCGGTTATGCATCGACGACGACGGCGTCCAGATCCACGGCAGTTCGGCAAGTCCGGCCCAGCCGAGTCCGTTGATGCGCTCCTGCCAGCCTTTCGGCGCAATGACGCAATAAGTGATAGGCATCAGCGCCACTGCGTGCAGTTCGACGCCGTCGCTTTCAGCCGGCGTGCCGAGGTAGAAGCCGACGTCGAGCGCGCCGTTGGCGAGCCGTTCGATCACGTGCCCCGTCATCGAATGACGTAGACGGGTGCGCACTTCCGGATAGCGATTCGCCATGTATTGCAGGATCGCGCCCAGACGAATCGTCTGTGGATTGAGAATCGTGCCGATCGACACGGTGCCCGACAGGATGCTGACGAGGTTGTCCGCGGCCACTTCGAAGCTGCCGATCGATTCGAGAATCTGCTCGGCGTACGGCAGCAGCTTGAGGCCGTCAGGGGTGAGCGCCAGGCCGCGCGGCGAGCGCACCAGCAGACGCAGCTTCAACTGGTCCTGCAGGCTCTTCAGTTGCAGGCTGACGGCAGGCTGCGTCAGATTGAGCAGCTTCGCCGCCTTGGTCAGACTGCCTTCGTGCGCCACCGTGACGAACGCGCGGATATGCTGCAGATCGTTGATGCTCCGGCTCGACGGCTTACCGGGAAAAAGCTTCGAGAGGTTCATCGGCAGGCCAACAATAGGCCGCAAATGCGGCACGGTCAGCGCGCCTGAGTTCAGTGCCTGCTCACGCATGGCCGGCCGCCTCCAGAATGCGGCGCGCTTGCGCGAGCACCGGCGCATCGACGAGCTTGCCGTCGACCGCCACCGCTGCGCCGCTCTGAGCGACTTCGCAGACCCGCGTCGCCCATTGCACCTCGCGCGGCGCCGGACCGAGCCCAGCGGTGACCGGCGCGATCTGCTTCGGATGCACGCACAGCTTGGCCCCGAAACCGAAGGCGCGAGCGCGTTGCACTTCAGCGTCGAGCGCGGTGGCATCGCCGAGATTCGTGCAGACGCCGTCCACGGCCGGCAGCAATCCTGCCAGGCGCGTAAACAGCAGGATCTGCGAGCGATAGTAATGCAACGGCTCACCAATTTCATTCGCGCCAAGGTCGAGCGCCAGATCGACGGTGCCGAGCATGAGGCGGGCGACGTTGGGCGCACGCGCCAGTTCGGCGAGACGGTCGAAGCCCGCCGCGGTTTCCATCAGCAGATGCAGCGCCCAGCGCGGCTCCATCGATGCGATGCGGGCGATCTCGTCCGCGTGCTCCGCTTTCGGAATCACGATGCCGTCGAGGTCAAGCCCGGCGCACGCGGCCAGATCGGCGTCGTACCACGGCGTACCGTGGCTATTGATGCGGACCAGCAACTGCACCTTCAACGCACGCGCGGTGTCCGCCAACGCCGGCAACGTGTTCGCGAGCGAGGTCCGCGCGTCGTCCTTGCGCGCGGGCTCGACCGCGTCTTCGAGATCGACGATCACGGAGCCGGCGCCCGCGCGCGCGGCTTTGTCGAAGCGCTCGGAACGCGTCGCGGGTGCGAACAGATAGGTGCGAAGGAAGCGGGACATGAGAGCCGTCGGTAATGGTGAGTTCGATCGCTAGATCACGCCGGCCGCGCGCAACGCGGCAAGGTCCGAGCCGGTGCAACCGAGCAACTCGCCGAATACGTCCTCGTTATGGCTGCCGAGCGCCGTTCCGAGCCATTCGATGTCGCCGGGCGTTTCCGATAAACGCGGAATCACATTCGGCACCGCCACGTCGCCTGCCCGCGACGGCATCGTCCGGATATTGCCGCGCGCCTGATATTGCGGATCGTCGAAAATGTCGGCGACGCTATATAGGAGGCTCGCCGGCACCGAGCCCTCGTCGCACAAACGCAGCACTTCGTCGTGGTCGCGCGCGCCGACCCATTCCTGCACAGTTGCATTGACTTCATCGATCGCGGCGATGCGCGCCGACGCCCGGCCCCAGCGGTCGTCGTCCGCGAGTTCAGGTTGCTGAAGCACGTGCGCGAAGCGGCGGAAAATCTTGTCGTTGGTGCATGCAATTGCGACCCAGCGCTCGTTGCGTGTGCGGTAATGCGCATGCGGCGCGACGTTCACCGCGTTCGCCCCCATCCGCTCGCGCACCTTGCCGAACATCTGGTACGCAGGGACCATCTCGTCGAGAACACGGAACATCGGCTCGTAGAGCGCAAGATCGACACATTGACCGCGACCGGTGCGCTCGCGTGCCTGCAACGCGATCAACGCGCCCACCGCCGCGTACATGCCCGAGCCGTAGTCGGCGAGCGACGTCGAGCCGGGCGTGACTGGAATCCGGCCCGGCTCGCCGGCCAGATAGGCGAGCCCCGAAAACGCATGCGCGACCCGTGCGAACCCTGGTTTGCCGCGGCTCGGCCCATCCTGTCCGTAGGCGGAGATCCGCACGAGAATCGTGCGCGGATTGCGCTTGTGCAGCGATTCGAAGTCGAGGCCCCACTTCTCGATCACGCCCGGCCGGAAATTCTCCACGACGATGTCGCAACTCGCCGCCAGATCGCGAAGCATCTGCTGGCCGCGCTGGTCGGCAAGATTGAGCGTCACGCACTTCTTGTTGCGGCTCTCGGTGAGCCACATCAGCGTGTCGCCGCAATCCGTTCCGGTGCCGAACCGGCGCAGCGAATCGCCGGTTTGAGGCGGCTCAACCTTGATCACTTCCGCGCCGAACTCGGCAAGGATCGTCGCACAGAACGGCCCGGCCACGAAGGTTCCCAGATCGAGCACTCGCAAGCCTTCCAGCGCTTTCATGCGGATTCCCATTGCAGTTGTCGTGAGTGAATGCTCGGCGCGGCGACCGTCAGCGTCCATTGAAATGTGCAAAAGGGATGTATAAGCAGCGCTTAATAATGCGTCGCGTCATAACCGCGAGAACCGGGGAGTCGGCTCGTGGTAAAGGCGTTGGGAGGCTTTGGCCATGGCGGCTGCGCTGCAAAGCAACAACTCATTCCAGGGCATGCATCGGTTTGCGGTTCCGCCGGGCCGCTCATAAGATAAGCAGCACCTCCTGCGCGTTTCTGCTTGATTGCCGTCATGGCCAGAGATCTCGCGCGGAGCCGTTCACACATCATTTCGGATACCCAATGACTTCGTCGTCACTCAGGAAACAGATCGCATCGTTCGTCGCCGATGGCGGCACATGGCCCGCGTCGCTCGATCCGCTGATCGAAATCAGTCCCGCCTTCGTCGACGCGTATCTCGCGTTTGCGGGCTGCGCCTATCGCAATGGTCCGCTCGAGCCGAAAGTGAAGGCGCTGGTAAGTTTCGCTCTCGAAGCATCGGTCACGCATCTGAACGCCAGCGGCGTGCGGCGCTTTTGCCGCGAAGCGCTGCGCCTCGGCGCGACTCGCGACGAACTGCTGGAGACGCTGGAACTCATCAGCGTAATCGGCGTTCATGCATGCGTGATCGGCATGCCGGTGCTGGAAGAAAAAGTCGCCGGCGATCCGCGCAACGCAATCGATACGCGTCACGCCGATCCGCGGCGCCAGGCGATCAAGCGCGAGTTCACGGAGAAACGTGGCTACTGGAGCGCGATCTGGGACGGCACGCTCGCGCTCGATCCGGATTTCTTCGAAGCGTTCACGACGTTCTCGTCGGTTCCCTGGGTACACGGCAAGCTTGCGCCAAAGGTGAAGGAGTTCATGTACATCGCCGTCGACGTGTCGGTGACGCACCAATACGTGCCCGGCACGCATGTGCACATCGAGAACGCGCTGAAGTATGGCGCGACGCCAGCCGAGATTCTCGAAGTCATGCAACTGGCGAGCACGATGGGCATGGCGAGTTTCGAACTGGCGCTACCCATCGTGCTGGAAGAAATCGCGGCGCTGGAGAAGCAGGCGGCCGTTTCCTGACCGGCAGTTTCCTGACCGGCCGTTTCCTGACATCACACAGCCGGATCGCCAACTACTACGACGTCACAGACGGAGGAGACACACGATGGACACCGCACTCGACACGGCACGAATCGGCAGGTCACGCTGGCTGCGTGTGGGCCTGATCGTATTCGTCAGTTACCTGGTTGCGTTCGCGGATCGCACCAACATCGGCGTGGCGGCGCCGCAGATGGCGCGCGACCTGCAACTCGGCACCACGATTACCGGCGCGCTGCTGGGGGCGTTTTTCTGGGGCTACCTCGTCACGCAGATTCCCGGCGGCTGGCTCTCGACGCGCATTGGGCCACGCCGCGTGATCGCCGTATCGATGCTCATCACGGGCGTGATGGCGTGCCTGACCGGGATGGTGCACACGCTGCCCGCGTTGATCACTGTTCGCGTCATCATGGGGCTCGCCGAGGGCGTGATATGGCCGTCGTTTTCGGTCATCTTCGTGCGCTGGTTCCCGGCGCGCGAACGGGCGCGCGGCATCGCATTCGCGCAATATGCGCTGCCGCTGTCGTCGGTGGTCATGGCACCGCTCGCGGGCTGGATGATCGACGTGTTTCACTGGAAGACGATGTTCATCCTGCAAGGTTTGCCGGCCATCGGGATGGCGGTGCTCGTGTGGCTATTCGTCTCGGACGACCCTGCCACAGACCGCTGGCTGTCCACGTCCGAGCGCGATTTCATCACGCAGCAGCGTCTTGCCGGCACCGGCGCCGACGACAGTTTTGGCAGTGTGCTGAAGCAGTCCACCGTCTGGTTGCTGGCAGTCGTCGCGCTCTCCTGGATCATGGTGATCTTCAGTTTCGGCCTGTGGATGCCCAGTCTCATCAAGCAGTACTTCGCCCACGGCTATGCCGCAGTTGGCTGGCTCACCGCGCTGCCGTCGCTATTCGGAGCGTTTTCGATGTTCATCAACTCGTGGTTATCCGACCGGCCGTCATCTCTCTCGCGAGGTTGGTTCGTCGCCGTACCGCTGGTGGTCGCGGGCGCGGCGCTGCTGGCGCAGCACTATATCGACGGCGGCCTGGTGTTCACGATGATCATGTTCTGCATCGCCGGCGCGGGGCTGTTCTCGCCGAGCGGCACATGGTGGGCCTGGGTGATCAGCAAAGTGCCGCGTAATCAGGCCGCGCCTTCGATCGCCCTGATCAACATGTTCGCGAGTTTCGGTGGCGTGGTTGGGCCGCTTGTCGTCGGCTTCTATGCACGCGGCGGCAATCTGTCCAGCAGCTTCTATATTCTCGGATATTTTCTGTTTGCGGCGGCGATCGTCGTTACGTATCTGATCCGGCGCACGCCTTTGCGCGACGTGACGTCCGCGGAGACGGTCCTGCTACATTGAAGACTCCAGAGGCGAGATGGCTTGCGTATTCGCCCCTGCTTTCAATGAGAGAGGCGACCTTGCCGGAGAAGGCATGGTCGCCCACCGACTACTCCGCCTTATCCAGCATCCGTAGCGCCGCCTTCTCGGCATTGGCGACATGCAACCGTGCAAGGTTCTGCGCGGCCTCGCCGTCTCTTGCCTTCAAGGCCTTATAAAGACGGTCGATTTCGCGCAAGCTGTTCGGCAGCCGCTCCGGATGCATCAGCGAAGTGGAGCGCAACAGATTGATGCGCGAATAGAGACTATTGAGGATTTCCTGGATTAGCGCGTTGCCGCAGTTCTCCAGCAGCAAATCATAGAGCGCGGTTTTCGCGCGTAGCACGCCTTTCTGGTTTTGCGCCGTTGCCTCGGCGCGCAGTTCCTTCGCGACCTCGCCAAAGCGAGCAACGGCGTCGTCGCTGGCAAGGCGGGCGAACTCATGGGCGGCAAAACCTTCGAGTAGCCCTCGCAACGCATACAACTCGACGGCCTCTTCTTTTGACATCACCGCGACGACGGGGCCTTTGTGCGGGACGCTGCGTACCAGCTTTTCTGCCTCGAGCTTGCGCAGCGCTTCGCGCACGGACGTCCGGCTTACACCGAGCGTCTCGCACAACTCGCGCTCGATCAGGCGCGCACCCGGCGCGAAACGCCCGCTTACGATAGCCTGGCGCAGCACGTTTTCCACCTGATGCCGCAGCGTCTCAGGTCTGATCACGTCCATGTCTGTTGACATTATTGTATTCCCGTCCGACAAGATCCAGCCTCCATGATACGTGAGCGGGCATCGTTGCAGGCAGCTTTTGACTCGCACCGCGCGTAAAAATGGCGAGCCAGCGCGGGTTTCAGCGGCGGGCCGGCAGAGCTGCCAGCGGCACGCGGGAAGTGACGCGAAGCGTTGCGTCGAAAGTCATGACCAACGGTTCCGCATGCGCGACTTCAACCGAGGCGATTGCGTCGTCGCCGATGCCGTCGAGTTGCTTGAAGAGCGCGCGCAACGAGTTGCCATGCCCCACCATCAGTACCGACTGTCCGCGCGTCAGTGCAGGAGCAACGCAGTCGTCCCACAGCGGCAGCACACGCCGCAATGTGTCGCGCAAGCTTTCGGTGCGCGGCAGCGCATCGACGCTGGGCATGGCATCGTCATGTAACGCGTGCACCAATGCCGCGTGCAGGTCCGCATCGAGCGCCGGCGGCGCAAGGTCGAAGCCGCGCCGCCATTGCCGCACACGGTCCGCACCGTAGGCGAGCGCGGCCACGTCTTTTTCCATGCCCGTCAACGCGCCATAGTGGCGATCGTTCAGCCGCCACGAGCGCACGGTTTCAGGCTGTGACTGGTCGAGGGTGCGCAGCACGTGAGCGAGGGTATCGGTGGCGCGCGACAACGCCGACGTCACCGCCAGATCGAAACGGAAACCCGCTTCACGCAAACGCTCGCCGACGCGCCGGGCATCGGCCTCCCCTTGATCCGACAGACCGACATCGCTCCAGCCGGTGAAGCGATTGGCACGATTCCAGACCGACTGACCGTGACGCAGCACGACAAGCGTGGCCGATTGAGAGGTCATATCGACGGACACGCTAGTTGTAGCCAAGAATCGCGACAGCGAGCACGTGCGCATGCTCGCTTTCGTTCGACGCAAGTACCGAAAGCGGCGCCGACTGCATCGCGCGCCACGCCGAATGCGGCGCACCGGCCCTCGCGTTGCGCTGCACAGACCAGGCATTTGACGCAGCCCGCTCGCGCGCCACCGGATAGACAGAAAACACGGACGCGCGTCTCGCTGGATTATGCATGCGCGTTCCCCACCGCCTCGTTGCGCGCGAGAGCGGCTTCCAGCAACGGCGCGCCCAATTCCGCGCCGTGAATCCCCGTCACGCTGACGATCTCCAGCAACTCCATCAGTTCCTCGGCGCTCGCGCCGTAGCGCAGCGCGTTGCGCATGTGCAGCTTCAGGCCCGGCACGTAGAGATGCGTAGCGGATGCGTCGAATGCGCAGTACATGAACTCCTTGATTTTCGGGCTCAGCACACCGGTGCGCCACGGCACCGAAGAAAACTCGACATACGCTTCGAAAAGATCCGGATCCAGTTCGAGGAGACCTTCCCATGTCGGATGCCAGTAGCCGCGGTTTGTCTCGAACTCGGCTTTCAGTTTTTGCCGGCGCTCATCGGGTTGAGGCGCGCCGTGACGCAAACCTTCTTCTTCGAGCACTTCGAGCAATACCGGCACGCCGACATTACTGGTGTGAATGCCGATCGTGCTGATCAACTCCAGCACTTCGATCAACTCGTCGCGGGTCGCACCGAACGACAACGCCCGTTCGATATGGCGCGCGACGCCCGGCGCATACAGTTGCGTCGCGCATGCGTCGGCGGCGAGCGCGATGAACGCGCGCGTCTTGTCGTCGAGATGATTCCTGCGCCGCGGCACGCCCGCGAACTTCAGGTAGGCGTCGACGAAACGCGGGGCGAGGCGCACGAGGCTGTCCCATTCGGGACTCGCCTTGCCGTGCAGGTCGACGAGTTCGTCGCGAAGGCGCGACAGGTCCGGCTGCGGCATAGTCTGGGTCATGACGTGATTCCATCGACGGAAATACGGTGGATGTTGTTTGCGCGTGCGGGGCCACCCTGCGCACCGCACGCGCATCCAGTGCGCTCGTGCTCGCGCTAGCGGGCCGCGGCAGCCGGATAATCTTGCGCTGCCACCTCTTCCTGCCACGTGCCCTTGCCGATCGACGTCGCGATATGGACCATGTAGCTGTTTTCGCTCGCGCCGTGCCAGTGCCGCTCGTTCGGTCCGATGAACACGATGTCGCCCTGGCGGATCGGCTGCGGTTCTTCGCCGTCCAGACAGATCCAGCCCTGACCGGCCGTCACCTGCAAGACCTGGCCGAACTCGTGCGTGTGCCAGTAAGTGCGGCCGCCCGGTTCGAACAGCACGGTATTGATGGTGACGCCATTGGTTGCCGGCATGACCGGGTCGGCCCAGACGGTGCCGGTGAACGTGTCGCTGCGGCGCTCGGATATCGCGCCGGCCGCTCTGCCGTGAAAGACCTTCATGCGTTTTTCTCCTTGTGTGATCCGTCGAACAGCCGCACGCCGCCCGACACGTCGCCGATCGCATCGACGACACGGTTGCTGATCACGTCGCCGTAACCCAGCGCAGTGCCCAGGCCGAAGCTCGCGAGCGGGCCGGCCGAATTCAGCGACATCACGCCGAGTTCGCGCGCGCGGTCCACGTACAGCACCACGTCCTTGGTCATCAGCTTGCCGGTCAGGCCGCCTTCCAGATAGTCACCATCGACGATCTTCGGGAAACGGTTGAGCGTGGCGAAATTGACACCGCTGCTGCTGTTCAACACATCGAGCAGCAGATGCAGGTCGAGCCCCGCCTTCTTGCCCGCCACCATCACTTCGGCACTGGCGGCGAGGCTCACCGCGTTCAGAAAATTGTTCAGCAGCTTGGTGGTGTGGCCCGCGCCGCTCTCGCCCATGTGCGCGACCTTCGAACTGATTGGCGCGAAGGCCCATTGCAGCGCGGCGACGGCGTCGGCATCGCCGCCCACCATCAACGTGAGCGAGCCCTTCTCCGCAGCCGCCGCGCCGCCCGAAATGCCGGCGTCGACGTAATGCACGCCGCGCTCGGCAAAGCGTTTGGCGAGGCGAATCGTCGAGCTGGCGGCGGCCGTGCTCAGATCGACGACGATCTGCCCAGCGCGACAATGCGCGAGCACGCCGTCCTCGCCTTCCACGACGGCCTCGACGACCTTGCTGTCCGGCAGCGACATCATCACGACGTCCGCATATGCGATCACTTCGCCCACGGTGCCGGCTGCTTTCGCGCCGGCGGTGTCGATGCGTTCACGCACGGTGTCGTAGCCCAACACGGCGATGCCCGCGTCGACGAGACGCCGTGTCATGCGTCCACCCATGTTGCCGAGACCGATGAAGCCGATCCGATTCTTGTTCATGAGTTGTGTTCCTCTGCTTCGAAATTAGAAATCCACATCTTTCGTTTCCGGGCCCATCAGCGCGCCGACCATGCCGATCAGGCCACCCACGCACAGCAGCACGACCGAGGTCAGCCGCAGCGGCATGAAGGCGCCGAGCCAGTTCATATAGAACGCGTAGAACGAAGGGATGATCACCGACAGACTGAAGCCGACACCGAAGCCGGTTGCACGCACATCGGTCACGAAACGCTCGTTGATGTACGTGACGATCACGCCCCACGGCGACGTGACGAGCACCGCGAGCACGCACACCAGCAGCATGATGGTCGACAGCGAGAGCCCGTCGACATTCGCCAGCACGTACAGCAGCGCCGCGCCGACCGTCGCGATCAGCGGACCGACGATCACGAAGAAACGGCGTCGTCCGATGCGCTGCGCGATCATCCCCGAACCGATGTAGCTGAAAAACAGCACGAAATACGTGAGCATGAGCGTCGCGGTCATCTGGAAGCCGCTCAGATGCAGCGTCTTCACCAGCAGGCCCGTCGGCAGGAAAATCGTGATGATGTTCTGCGTGAGCCAAAAGCCCGTCATCATCACCAGCACCTGCAACAGATTGCGGCCGCTCTTGCCGCGCAGCAGATCGGAGAGCGGCAGCTTTTCGGTGACGGTGGCCTTGTCGGTGGCTTCGCTCTTCCAGATTTCCGATTCGGAAACCTTGCGCACGTAGTACATCGTCAGCAAACCTGCCAATGCCGCGCCGAGCACGAACGGAATGCGCCAGCCCCATTGCGCGTACGGCGAGTGCATGCCGTTGAGCGGAAACAGCACGAACATCAGCATCGCGACGAGGTTGATGGTCACGTATGCGGCCGGAAATCCGGAAATGATGAAGCCGCCTACGAAACCGCGCTGCTCTTTCTTCGAATACTCGATCGCGAGCGGCATCGCGCCCGTGTAGCCGCCACCCAGAAAAATCCCGTCGACGAAACGCAGCAGCACCAGCAGCCAGTACGACACGATGCCGAGCGTTTCATAGCCGGGCAGCAACGCGATGAGCAGCGTCACCACGCCGAAGCCGGACACGGACCAGATCGACGCCTTGCGACGGCCGACGCGGTCCGCGATCATGCCGAACAGCAACGCGCCGACCGGCCGGCCGAGCAGCGTCGTGATAAAGACCAGCGACGCGAGAATCGTCTCCATGCCGGCCGAAAGATGCGGCGGCTGGAAAAATCCCAGCACCGGCGACAACACCACCACCGGCAGATAGATATCGAACATGTCGATGAACTCGGAGAAGAACGCGCCCTTGATGGCGTTGCGCCTCCTCGTTTCGATCGACTGATCGGTCTCCGCCGTTACGACGTCATTCGCAGTCAACGCTTTCATACCTGTCTCCGTTCGTTATTCGCACCGCTTTGCGATGCGAGTTCTCCTTGCGCTGCCCCGTTTGCCGTTGGCCGTCCGCGCTGCGTGCCGCGTCAGGCGGCGGCCGTTTCCGCTTCGTAGGCCTTGATCGCCTCGCTCGCGACACGGAATGCCGCGAGCGCGAGCGGTGCACCGCAGTAGACGGCGGCCTGCATCAGCACCGCGCGGATTTCTTCCTTGCTCACGCCATTGCGCAGCGCGCCCTTCACGTGCACCGACAATTCGTGGTGCTGGCTCATCGCCGTCAACATGCCAAGATTGAGCATGCTGCGCGTCTTGAAGGACAACGTCGGGTCGCCCCAGATGTCGCCCCAACAGCATTCGGTGACGAACTTCTGCATCGGCCGGTTGAAGTCGTCGGCATTCGCCCACGATTTTTCGACGTGCCCGGCGCCCAGCACCTCCTTGCGATTTTCGAAGCCTTTGTTGAAGCGGTCATTGGTGTCCATCGTGCTTCCTCTGTGGTTCAAACTGATTGCGGACAGGGTTGGCTCGTGCGTCCGACCTCGGGAACGGCATTGCCTGCCTGAATGATTGTCGGACAATGCATACGGCCAAATTTTTTTGGCGTGGCTAGCCAATCGTCATGCGCCACGCCGCCATCGTTCAATCCGCGCCGTAACCCACCAGCGCCTTTGTCTCCAGATACTCACGCAGCCCGGCTTCGCCCCATTCGCGACCGTTGCCCGAGCGTTTATAGCCGCCGAACGGTGCGCCGAAATCGGCGGGCGGATAGTTCAGGTGCACGCCACCCGCGCGCAGTGCGCGGCCGACCCTGCGCGCCCGCGCGACATCCGCCGATTGCACGTATGCGGCGAGACCGTAGTCGGTGCCGTTCGCAATCTCGATTGCCTGCTCTTCGGTGTCGTACGGAATCATCGACAGCACCGGCCCGAAAATTTCCTCGCGAGCGATGGTCATGTCGGGGGCGACGTCGGCGAAGACGGTCGGGCGCGCGTAATAGCCCTTGTCGATGCCTGCCGGCCGGCCCGTGCCGCCTGCGACGAGGCGCGCGCCTTCGTCGATGCCGGTCTGGATCAGCGACTGCACGCGCTTGAACTGGTTGGCGTTGACGAGCGGCCCGAGTTGCGTCGACGGGTCGTCGGTCGGTCCGAGCCGATATGCCTGCGCCGCGCGCTTCGCGATCTGCGCGGCGTCGTTCATGAGATGACGCGGCACCAGCATGCGTGTCGGAATCGAGCACGATTGCCCGGAGTTCGTGAAGCAGGCGGCGACGCCGCGCGCGACCGCCTGGTCCAGATCGACGTCGTCGAGCAGAATGTTGGCCGACTTGCCGCCGAGTTCCTGCGCGACCCGTTTGACGGTTTCCGCCGCCGACTGCGCGACCAGCACGCCGGCGCGAGTCGAGCCGGTGAACGACACCATGTCGATATCCGCATGACTCGCGATGGCCGAGCCGACACCCGGACCATCGCCGTTGACGAGGTTGAACACGCCCGCCGGCACGCCGGCTTCATGCAACACCTCCGCAAACAGCAGCGCACTGAGCGGCGAATATTCGCTCGGCTTGAGCACCATCGTGCAGCCCGCCGCCAGCGCGGGCGCAATCTTGACGACGATCTGATTGACCGGCCAGTTCCACGGCGTGATCAGGCCGCACACGCCGATCGGTTCGAGCACCACGCGCGTGCTGCCCCGCTGCTCTTCGAATTCGAAACGTTCGAGCACCTCGATCAGCGCATTCAGATGCGCGGGACCGCGCACCGCCTGGCCGTTGCGGGCGAACGTGATGGGCGCGCCCATTTCGCGACGCATGGCCTCGGCGAATTCGTCGTAGCGGCGCTCGTAGATCGCGACGATGCGCTTGAGCAGCGCGACACGTTCGGGCACGCTCGTCGCCGACCAGGCGGGAAACGCGCGGCGCGCGGCCGCAACTGCGCGATCGACATCTTCGGCGTTGCCCATCGCGAGTTTGTCGAACGCCATTTCCGTCGACGGATCGACGACGCCAAACCAGACCGCGGACGCAGGTTCGACCCAACGTCCGTCGATATAAAACTGGGCTGCATGTGACATGACAGGCTCCGGAATCAATGAATCAGAGGCACGCTCAGGATGCCGCGCCGGGCAGGAGGCGGTACATCTCGGTGTGGTCGGTGGCGGGCGTGGCGTGTTGCGCCGCCTCGTCCCATACCTGCGTACACGTCGCGCCGAACGTCATGGGATGACCGACCGCCTGCGCGAGCGCGCGGGCGATCTTGAGGTCCTTGTTCATCAACTGCAGCGCGAAGCCGGATGCGAAAGTGCCGCTTAGCATGAACTGCTTGACCTTGTTTTCGGACGTATTGCTGCGGCCCGTCGACGCGTTCAGCACGTCCGTCATCACCGCCGGTTCGATGCCGAAGCGGCTCGCGATCTGCAACGCCTCCACCGTGGCCGCGAGGCCTGCCGCCGACACGTAGTTGTTGAGCGCCTTGGCCGCGTGACCCGCGCCCGCCGCGCCGATATGCAGCACGCTCTTGCCCATCGCGTCGAGCACCGGCTTGCAGCGCGTCAACACCTCGGCCTTGCCGCCGACGAGAATCGCCAGCGTGCCGTCCTTCGCGCGCTTGACGCCGCCCGACACCGGTGCGTCCAGATACGCGAGACCCTGCGCTTCCAGCGTCTTGCCGAGCTCACGCGAGCGCTCCGGTTCCGACGAACTCATGTCGATCACCACCGCGCCCTTCGCGAGCCGCGCGGCCCAGCCCTGATCGTTGCCCTGGTTGCCATCACCGAGCAGCACCTTCTCGACGATCGCCGAATTTGGCAGCATCGTGATCAAAGCGTCGAGCGACGCGGCGTGGTCCGCGTTCAGCCGCTGCGCGCCCGTTTGATCGGCCAGCGCATCGGCACGGTCCGCGTCGGCGTCGTCGATGAACAGTTCGAAACCGGCGTTGCGCAGGCACTGCACCATCGGTGCGCCCATCATGCCGAGACCGATGAATCCGATCCGTTTGGGTTGTGTCATGAAATATCGCTCCTAGCGCAGCGCCGAAAATGCCGTTGGCGTGAGGAAATGATTTTCGATGCGCTCGACGATCGGCTTGTCGGCTTCCGTCGCCGCGCGTTTCGCGATCCATTCGGGATCGGCCTGGAACGCGTTCCACTTCTGCTCGCGCTCGGCCAGACTTTCCCACTTCACCATATATGTCAG
Organism: Paraburkholderia sp. RL17-373-BIF-A; assembly: GCF_046030175.1. Lineage (NCBI taxonomy): Bacteria > Pseudomonadati > Pseudomonadota > Betaproteobacteria > Burkholderiales > Burkholderiaceae > Paraburkholderia > Paraburkholderia sp. RL17-373-BIF-A. Next base: position 27,882 of record NZ_JARESO010000052.1, on the reverse strand, counting down.
CGCGTGATTGCTTGGACCGATCAGCGTCGTCCAGAAGCCGATCTGCTGGATGCCGTACTTTTCGAAAAAGCCGAGCGTGGTCGACGTGAAGCGGTCGAGCAGCGCCGGCAGACGCGTCGGCGCACAGTGGTAGATACGCATTTCAACGATCATTCAGGTCTCCGTTACCGATGTGAGATGGCCGCAGCCAATGAGTGTTTCTGGATACGCCTGGTAGCGGATTCAGTCCGCGAGACCTTCGCCCGACGACCAGCGTTCGACGTATTTGACGAGTTCGGTCATGTCGCGCTTCGAGCCGTCCTGCATCGCGGCGTAATTCCAGACCTGACGCGCGACACTGCCAACCCACGTCGGCACGCCGAGCGCCTGGCATTCGTCGACCGCGAGTCCGATGTCCTTGCAGACACTGCCGACCGGAAAGCCGAAATCAAAAGTTCCCGGCAGCACGTGCTTCGGGAATTTGTCCATCGTCGCGCCGTTCTTGCCGCTACCCGAGTTGATCACCGCCATCATCACTTCCGGGTCCAGTCCGCCGCGCACGCCGGCGACAAATGCTTCCGACGTGATGGCAAAGGCGGTCGACGAGAGCATGTTGTTCAGCAGCTTGAGCAATTGCCCCTGGCCCGGCTGATCGCCGACCACAAAAACCTTGCCGAGCACTTCGAACAGGCTGCGCACCTGATCCAGCGCAGCCGGCTTGCCGGCCATCATGATGGCGAGGGTGCCCTTTTGCGCGCCGGCGGCGCCGCCGCTCACGGGCGCATCCACGGTGTCGATGCCCTTCGCGAGCAGACCGTCCGCCACTTCTTTTTCCATTCGCGAACCAACCGTCGACAGGTCGACGAGAATCTTGATAACGCTACCCTCGATCAACCCTCCGTCGCCCAGCGCGACCTGCCTGAAAACCGCCGGCGTGGGCAGACTCGTGAACACGATGCGTGCGCTGTCGGCCACGTCCCGCACCGATTTCGCCGCGCGCGCACCGATTGCGGCGAGTTCCGCGACCGCCTGCTCGTCGCGATCGAACACGACGAGCGAATGGCCCGCCTCGATGAGACGACGCGCCATAGGCCGTCCCATCACGCCCACGCCGACAAAACCGATAGTGCTGTTTCCTTGACCACTGCTCGACATGACTGTCCTCATTCGTTAGGAATCTGTTTCGATGCGCTGTTCGATGCACCGTTTCGTATGCGGTTCAAGTCGCGCGCGCGAGCCGCATGAGCGCGGCGGCGTCCGTTGCGCTGTCGAAGCGCCACAGCGCGTCGATGAGCGGTTGCGGTGCGACGCCCGAGCCGCCATAGTCCGCCAGTTCGCGCAACTTTGCCGCGAGTTCGACATCGGCAAGCGGCGCCGCAAGACTGCCGCGCGCCGCGTGAATGCGTCGCGACAACGTCTCGCCCGAGCGCAACACGACAACGACCTGCGCGGACTCGACCGGCCACGACGCGTCGTCGATGAAACGCAGACGCGTGTCGAATGCGCGCAGCGCTGGGTTCGTCACGGCGCTATCGCTGAATTCCGCCAGGCTCGCTTTGCCCGTCGCCAGCGTGACCGCCACCGCATGCTGCGCGCTGACCTGCGACTCACGACCGGTGCGCACGTTGGGCCGGTCGGTGCGTTCACGCAGCAACGGGTGTCCGGTCAATTCCACGCGCTCGACGTCATTCAGCGTCCACCGCGCGTCGCGGCGCAGATCGAGACATGCGTCGATCACGGGGTTCAGCACCACGCCGCACGGATAGGGCTTATAGGTGTTCGACAGCAACGCCCATTCGTGGCCGAGCTCGCGCGACAACGCATCGGCATCCGGCTTCGACGCGGTGACACGCAGGAAACCGCGCTCGCCTTCGAGCGGCGAATCGGGACCGGAGAAATCGTCGGCGGCGAGCAGTGCGGACAGCAAACCGTTGCGCGCGGCATTGCCGACGCTGATGCTCTTCGACATCGTGCCGAGCGTTTCCACCAGACCGCCGGCCTGCGCCGACGCGTTGCCCAACGCCCATACGATCTGCTGTGCGCTCAAACCCAGCACCTTCGCAATCGCCGCCGCCGCGCCGAATACGCCGCAGGTCGACGTGATATGCCAGCCGCGCTGGTAGTGCTCAGGCGAAACCGCGTTGCCGATCCGGCACTCCACTTCGACGCCGATTACGAATGCAAGCAGCAAGGCCTCACCCGTCATTGCACTTGCATGAGGGCCGCTGTCCGCGAGCGACTCGGCAAACGCGAATAGCGCGGCGGCAACGGGCGCGGTGGGATGAATGATCGTCGGGATATGCGTGTCGTCGAAGTCGAACACGTTCGCGCTCATCGCATTGAGCGCCGCCGCGTTCAGCAGGTCGACGCGCTCGCTACGACCAATCACGCTCGAACTCTGCCCTGCGCTGAAACGCCGATAGTTGCGCACGGCCTTGTCGAGCGTTGGGTCGGCGCAGGCGGCGAGCGCGACGGCTACGTAGTTGACGAGCGCGCGCTTCGCCTCGTGACGCACGGCGGCCGGCACGTCGCGCCACGTCGTGTCGCCGATCCATTGCGCGAGCCGCCGCGTCGCGTGTCCCGCTTCGCTGTGCGTGTCCGTCTGGCTGAAGCTTCTGTCTGCCTGCGCTGCCATGTGCTGGATTTCCCTTTACCGGATTACGCTTTCGATTCAGTGGATGCGGCCGCGATTACGGCCTCGTCACCGAAGCCGTGCGTGCATTCACCGCGTTATCTGACGCGTCCACCGTATCGCTCACTTCCGCAGCGATCGACTCGAGCGAACGTTTGCGGGTCTCGGTGCCGAGCACGCCGACGATCAACGCCTGGACCAGCAACGTGCCGACGATCAACGTCAACACACCCGCAATGCCGAAGCCCGTGAATGCCCACGCGACGGCGTACGGCACAGCGATGCTGACCGCTCGCCCCACGGTATTCGACACGCCCGATCCGCGCAGACGCAGTTCAGTCGGGAACAACTCCGGCACATAGGTTGCCACGCTAAACGACGACAGTACGTAGATACAGCAGGTGATCGCAAAGCCAAGCGCGGCGATCGCCACTTCCGTTTGTGCAAACGGATAGGCCGTGCCGAACGCGGCGCAGATCAGGGAGAACAGTACGATGCCCCACTTGCGGCCAACGCGTTCGGCCAGCACGAAAGCAATCAGCGACCCGATCGGACCGCCGGCAAACATGATCGCCGTCAGTCCGAGCGAGTTCGACACGCTGTGCCCCTGCTTCACCAGGAACGTCGGAATCCAGCTGACGAACGCGTAGTTGACGATGAAGAGTCCAACCAGCACGGTGATGCCCGTCACCGTGCGCGCCAGCAGACGGCGCGTGAAGAGGTCGCCGAGACGGCCGCTATCCGGCGCATCGGCGCGATACGGCTGCTGCGCAGCAGCCGAGATAGCCGTTTCTGGATCGATGCCGCACGCCGTTTCGATGTTCGACACGATCGCGTTTGCTTCAGGCAAGCGATTGCGCGAGGCCAGCCAGCGAGGCGACTCCGGCATCGACTTACGCAGAAACCACACGAACAGCGCACCGCAACCGGCGATGGCGAACATCCAGCGCCAGCCGTATTGCGGCACGATCAGCCAACCGAGGAACGTGGACAGGAATAGCGACGTGTTGATGATCAGATTGAGGATGGTGCCGAACCGCCCGCGCCACGCCGCCGGAATGAACTCGCTCAGCGTGCCGTAGCCGACCACAATTTCGGCGCCCATGCCGACGCCCATCACCAGCCGGAAGAAAATCAGCCAGTACATGGACGGCGCGAACGCCGCAGCGATCGACGCGAAGCCGTAAATCCCGAGATTGAACTGATAGCAGAAGCGCCGCCCGAAACGATCGCCGAGAAGACCCGACAGCCACGCGCCCGACATCATGCCGATAAACGTGACGGACACGAACATCGCATTGAGTTTCAGCGTGGATTCGCCGCTGTGGATCATGGCGGCGAGCACGCTGCCCGCGATGTAGATATCGAACGAATCGAAATACATGCCCGCGGCAATCAGCCCGAGCAACCGCCAGTGATAGCCGGACAGCGGCAGGCTGTCCAGTCTGTATCCGATACTCGCTTGGTTCTGCATGGATGCTATCTCCGTCGACTTCGTTGTTGTAGTTTTACTGGTTGGTGGCGCTTGTCGCCGCCGGTCTATGTGAGCGCTAACAGCAAGAGTAATTATATTCCTGTCATACAATCAGTCAAGGATGAATTGCAGCTTCGAAGTGTCGACTTCATGATGCAGCGCTTGAATACCGGGGGTGGCGTCGGCCTCGCGGCACTCTCGTCAGTGACCGCCTGACGAACGTCAAACCGCCAGCCAACCGCCTTCGACCGGCAGCATCGCACCGGTCATTTGCGCTGCTGCGTCGCCGCATAGAAACACCACCAGATCGGCGACATGCGACGCCTGGACAAAGTGGCCGGTCGGCTGCTTGCCCGTCAGAAAGCGTTCGATTGCCGCTTCGCGATCCAGACCCTCGTTCTCCATCAGCGCCTGAATGCGATTTTCGCTCGTCGGCGTGTGCACCGCGCCCGGGCAGATAGCATTGCAGGTAATGCCCTGCCCCATCGTTTCCGCGGCGACCGCGCGCGTCAAGCCAAGCAGCGCGGATTTGGTCGTCACGTAGTCCACGCGATTCACCGTGCCGCGCATGCCATACACCGACGTCATATTGAAGATTCGGCCCCAGCCGCGCTCGCGCATGCCCGGCAGCGCGAGGCGGATTGCATGGAAGGCCGCGCTCAGATTGACCGATAGCGCCTGCTCCCATTTGTCGACTGGGAACGCTTCGATTGGCGCGAAGTGGCGCACCACGGCATTGTTAATCAGCACATCGATTGGGCCGGCGCGCTCGATCGTTTCGAACATCATCCGTTCGACGGCTCGTGCATCGCCAAGGTCCGCCTGCAGATAGTCGGCACGGTAACCCTGCGTCCGCTCGAATTCCGCACGCATCGGCTCGACCTGTTCGAGCGTTTCGATCCCATGCAGCACGACCCGACAGCCAGCGGCCGCGAGCGCGTTGGCCATCGCAAGACCCAGCCCATGCGACGAGCCCGTTACGAGTGCGATTCTCCCTTTCATTTTGTATTGTCCTTGTCAGCACGCACGTCCGTTGCAAGGCCGCGGCGAAGTGCGAAGCGCTCGCGGCCAAATAAATGATAGCGCTAACTTAACTGAAAAGACCGAGGGGCGCAATACGGGACGCTGGGCATGCCGTGCGTCCAGCTCACAGGGAAATCGCGCAGGGAAATCAGATTGGCGGACGCAAAAAAGGGCGCAGTATGCGCCCCGTCTTGTTTCCCGGTCTTAAAGCCGCTGCCTCAGGTGCTTTCCCGCTGGATGATTTCGAATCCAAGATCGAGCTTCGTCGGCACGGCGGGTTCATTGCTGCGCATTCTTTGCAGCAGCGCCTCGGCGCTACGTCGGCCGATCTCGAGACGCGGCAGATTCAGACACGTCAGCCGCGGCACCGTGTGCCGCAGAATGTCGAGATCGTCGAATCCGGCGATGGCGATGCGCTCGGGCACCTTCCAGTTGCGCCGCTGCGCCTCGAAAAGCGCGCCGACAGCAAGCACGTCGCCGGCGAAGAAGATCGCGTCTACTTCGGGCGCACGCTGCATCATGTCGACCATCGCATGCGCGCCAGAGGTCAAACCGCCCTCCACTTCGCGCACGAGGCCCGGGTTGCGCTCGCGGCCAAGGGCGGTGAGCGCGGCGTGATAGCCCTTCAAACGCTCGCGGGCGCGCATGTTGTTTTTGGTAGTCAGGCAGACAAAGCCGATCGACTTATACCCACGTCCGGCCAGGTACAGGGTCATCTCCTTCGCCGCGTTGAAGTTCGAATAGCTGACCGCCATGTCGATCGGCGTACGCGCCAGGTCGCCCGTTTCAACGATGGGTATGCCGGCGGCGCGGATCATCTGGGTGGCACGCGGCGTATGAACGGTGTTGTGCAACACAAGGCCGCACACGCGCTGCGCAAGAAACGCGTCGATCAGTGCCTCTTCATCTTCGAGCGAATAGCCGCTGTCGGCCAGCAGAAGCTGCACGCCTGCTGTGCGAAGGACGTCCGCGCAACCTTTGATGCTATGGGAATACAGAGAGTTCTGGATGCTCGGCACAATCTGGCCGACCACATTCGAACGAGCCGATGCGAGGTTCGACGCGATGTGATTCGGAACGTAGCCGACCCGGCGCACCGTATCGAGCACCAGCTTGCGGGTTTCCTCCGACAACAGTGCGGGTTCCTTGAGCGCGCGCGACACGGTCATCAAGGACACATTGGCTGCTCTCGCGACGTCGATCATGCGAACGGCGTGGCCGCCCGGACGAGTCTTGCCCATGCTTGCGCCGGTTTTCGACGCTGCCCTCCCTCCGGCTGCCGGCCTGCCGGCCGTCCCTATCTTGCCGTCGTCGACGGCCGCCACACGCTTTTTCACTCGCCCATCCAGCTCTTCAGTTCGATGGCGAATTGTAGCGTATGCCAGGCGGCGTTCCGCACGCTTTGGCGGTGTCCGGCGATACCGGATATCGCCCAACCCGTGCCCGCAACAACACAACACGAGTCGCCATCAGCTTGTTATGATAGCGCTCTCATACGTTGAGGACAGGAGACTGCAGCCATGACAGCCACGCCCGAAAACTACAAGATCTTCGCGATCAAGTACGCGCATCACGACCGGCCCGCGCGCGACAATTTCATCGGCGGCGACCCGCACGATGTCAACATGCCGCTCGACTATTTCGTGTGGGCGGTGGTCGGCGAAAGCCGCACCTTCCTGGTCGATACCGGATTCGACGCCGAAGTGGGTGCGCAGCGCGGGCGCATCATCACACATTCCGTCGAAGAGGGCCTCGGCGCAATCGGCATCCGGCCGGAGACGGTCGAAGACGTGATCGTCACGCACATGCACTACGATCACGCGGGCAACCGCTCGCTATTTCCGAAAGCGCGTTATCACGTGCAGGATCGCGAAATGGCGTATTGCACGGGTCGCTGCATGTGCCACGGCGCACTGAATCATCCGTTCAATCCCGAAGATGTGAAGTCGATGGTCGGCCGCGTTTTCGACGGTCGCGTGGCGTTTCACGACGGGGCATCGAACCTTGCGCCGGGCCTAAGCGTGCATCGGGTCGGCGGTCATACCGACGGTCTGCAGGTCGTGCGTGTGCACACCGAGCGCGGCTGGGTCGTGCTCGCGTCCGACGCCTCGCATCTTTACGCGAACATGGAACAGAGCCGCCCATTCCCGGCTGTGTACAACGTCGGCGACATGATCGAAGGCTACCGCCGCGTGCACGAACTGGCGGATTCCGCGCAGCACGTCGTGCCTGGCCACGACCCGGCGGTATTGACGCGTTATCCGGCGGAGAACAGGGAGACCGAAGGCTGGATCGTTCGGCTCGACGCGACGCCACGGTAAAGGACGTGCTTTTGGCATAGCACGCTGAAGTCCTCGAATCAGCATGGAAGGCCATTCGTAGCTCGGGCCTGCATTCTGAAAGAAGACGGTGAATCCGTCTCATCGGGTGACCTGGGTCAGTTCGCAAGCCGGAACTGCGCATATGAGTTCGCCGTGCGCTGTGCACGCGCTTTTGTAGATGGCGTGCCCATGCCCCGGTCGCCTTTCAGCCGATCATCGGAACTGGAGGAAGCGGCAATAGCGGCATCCGCAAAACGCGCGCAACAGGGTTGACGATTGCCTCCGAGTAAGTTGCACCTCAATGCGAAAGGCGATCGAATCCCGAACCCTCCCCAACAAGGACTACAACGCGCCCGCCTCGCTCCTAAGAGCTTGCGCGACAAAATCGACGAACGCGCGAATCCGATTGGACATCTGGTGCCGCTGCGAATAGACGGCAAAAATATCGGCGTTCGGCGTGTCATGCTCGGGCAATACCTGAACCAGCGAACCATCGGCGAGGTACTGCTTGATGTCCCACTCGGCCCGCATCAAGATGCCGTGCCCTTCGAGCGCCCACTTCACCGCGATCTCGCCATCGTTCGTGGTCAGCGACCCGTTGATACGCACGGCCTCCGTTTTACGCGACGCGCCTCTGCCCGAAGTCAGACGCCACACGCCGTAGGCTTCGTCACCCTGGCGGATGCCGATGCAGTTGTGCCGCGTCAGGTCGTGCGCGGTCACCGGCATCCCATGTGACGCGAGGTACGAAGGCGCGGCGCACAGCAAGCGCCGGTTCGTCGCCAGCCGGCGCGCGACCACCCGCGTATCGGGCGGCTCGCCGAAGCGGATGCAGACGTCGAACGTATCGTCGGTCAGCGGCGGAGGCGTGACCGACAACTGAAGCTGAACCGATACCTGCGGATACCTCGCGACAAAGCGCGAGATCGCAGGCGCGACATGGCTGCGCCCAAAGCCGAGCGTCGCGTTCACGCGCAGCAATCCCTTCGGGCTTTGCTTCGCGGCCCCCAGCAACTCGGCCAGTTCATCGATCTCGTCGAGAATCCGGCGCGCGTGTTCGAGGTATAGCTCGCCCTCCGGCGTAAGCATCATCCGCCGCGTGGTCCGGTTGACGAGCGCAACGCCGGCGCGGCTCTCCATCTGCGTCAAATGCTTGCTGACGGCCGCTGCCGTCAAACCCAGCTCCCGCGCGGCGGCGCTCAGGCTACCGGATGCGGCGAGCGTCGAAAAGAAACTCAGATCAGACGGTTCGACGGTGTCGCGCATGGCTTTCACTTGTGAATCAAAGTTAAAGATGCTTTGAGTTTAGCACCGGTTTTTGCGTCCGGAGATAGGTAAAGTTCGCTCACACCCCAACACATGAAGGACGGAGACATGAAGACCTATCGCATCGCAACCATCCCCGGCGACGGCATCGGCAAGGAAGTCGTACCGGCCGGCGCGCAAGTTCTCGAAGCACTCGCAAAGACGACCCGGTCGTTCGCATTCGAATTCGAAAACTTCGACTGGGGCGGCGACTACTATCGCGAGCACGGCGTCATGATGCCGGCCGACGGGCTCGACGCCATCCGCGACAAGGACGCGATCCTGTTCGGCTCGGCCGGCGATCCGGACATTGCCGATCACATCACGCTGTGGGGTCTGCGTCTGAAGATCTGCCAGGGCTTCGACCAGTACGCGAACGTCCGTCCGACCCGCATCCTGCCGGGCATCGACGGGCCGCTGAAGCGCTGCAAGCCGGAAGACCTGAACTGGGTCATCGTCCGCGAAAACTCGGAAGGCGAATATTCCGGCGTGGGCGGCCGAGTCCATCAGGGCCATCCGATCGAAGCCGCGACCGACGTGTCGATCCTGACGCGCGCCGGTGTCGAGCGGATCATGCGATTCGCGTTCCGTCTCGCGCAATCCCGTCCGCGCAAACTGCTGACCGTGATCACGAAGAGCAACGCCCAGCGTCATGCGATGGTGATGTGGGACGAGATCGCACTCGAAGTCTCGAAGGAGTTCCCGGACGTCACATGGGACAAGGAACTGGTGGATGCATCGACCGCGCGCATGATCAATCGCCCCGCGAGTCTCGACACGATCGTCGCCACCAATCTGCACGCCGACATTCTCAGCGACCTCGCCGCCGCTCTCGCCGGCAGCCTGGGCATCGCGCCGACGGGCAACATCGATCCGGAACACCGCTTTCCGTCGATGTTCGAGCCGATCCACGGTTCCGCATTCGACATCATGGGCAAGGGACTCGCCAATCCGGTCGGCACCTTCTGGTCGGTCGTCATGCTGCTCGAACACCTGGGCGAAGCCGACGCGGCAAAGCGCGTGATGCAAGCCGTCGAAGCGGTAACTGCGGACACCTCCCTTCACACCCGCGACCTCGGCGGCACGGCAACCACGGCGCAAGTAACGGCTGCTGTTTGCGCGTTCATCGAGAAAGCCGCAGCGCCCGCAGCGAACGCGGCCTAAGCCTCATCAGCGGCTCCGCTGGAGCCTGGTCTGCACGGCCCGCCAAGCGGCGGCCGTGACCCGGCTCGTCCCGCGCACGGCAAATACAAGGTATCCGACACCATGTCCACTTCCTTCAAGCAAGGGCGGTCCCTTTCTGTGCGAGCACGCAAATGAGAACCGCCGCCCAACTCAAGCAGCCGGCCAGCCGCGATGCCACCAGCGAACTCGACGTCGACCGCCTGCTGCAGGACATGTTCGACGCCGCGATAGCAACGGCACAACCCGCGCTGCGTGTTCCCGATTTCCTTCCCAAGGCGCCGCGCGGCCGCACGATCGTCGTCGGTGCGGGCAAGGCGTCGGCGGCGATGGCAAGAGCGGTCGAAGATCACTGGACCGGCCGCCTCGAAGGTCTTGTCGTCACACGCTACGGATACGCGGTGCCGTGCGAACACATCCAAATCGTCGAGGCCGCGCATCCCGTGCCGGACGAGAACGGCCTCGCGGCGGCCACACGCATGCTGGAACTCGTCTCGGACCTGACCGCCGACGACCTCGTCATCTGCCTGATCTCAGGCGGCGGCTCCGCCCTGCTCCCGCTTCCGGCCGAAGGCCTGACGCTGCAGGACAAACAGGAAATCAGCCAGGCACTGCTCGCGAGCGGTGCGACGATTTCCGAAATGAATTGCGTGCGCCGGCATCTCTCGGCGATCAAGGGCGGCCGGCTCGCGGCGGCCTGCCATCGGGCGCGCGTGGTCAACCTGATCATCTCGGACGTGCCCGCCGACGCCGCCAGCGACATCGCCTCCGGCCCGACCGTACCCGACACGACGACGTGCGCGGATGCGCTCGCGGTCTTACGGCGCTATGAGATCTGCGCGTCGCCCGCGGCAATCGCACTGCTCGAAAACGGCAGTACGGAAACGCTGAAGCCTGACGATCCACATCTGCCCTGCATCAAGACCCATCTGATCGCGACGCCCCAACTCGCGCTCGAAGCCGCGGCGAGCCAGTCGCGCGCAGCCGGCATCGACGTCCACATTCTCAGCGACGCCATCGAAGGCGAAGCCCGCGACGTCGGCGCCGTCATGGCCGGCATCGCCAGACAGGTGAGCCGCCGCGGCCAGCCCTTCCAGGCGCCCTGCATTCTCCTCTCCGGCAGCGAAACGACCGTCACGATTCGCGGCGACGGCCGCGGCGGACGCAATGTCGAATTCCTGCTGTCGCTCGGCGTCGCGCTGAATGGCGAGCCCGGCGTGTTCGCCATCGCGGGCGACACCGACGGCGTGGACGGCCAGGAAGAAATCGCCGGCGCACTGCTGCGGCCGGACACGTTAAAGCGGGCGCGCGAGCGCGGCATCCGTCCCGCCGAGCGACTCGAAAACAACGACGCGCACGGCTTTTTCCAGGCACTGGGCGACTCGGTCATCACCGGGCCGACGCTGACCAACGTCAACGACTTTCGTGCCATTTTCATTGCCGCTCAGCACGGCGATCTTTCAGGGAGTCGATAAAGATGCGCCGCAACCGTAATGCCAAAATCGTCGCGACGCTGGGGCCGGCGAGCACCAGCCGCGACACCATCGAAGCGCTGTTCAACGCGGGGGCCGATGTGTTTCGGCTGAACTTCAGCCACGGCACACATGACGATCACCAACGACGTCTGAACATCATCCGCTCGATAGAAAAGGACGCGGGCCGCCCGGTCGGCGTACTGCTCGACCTGCAAGGTCCGAAGCTGCGGATCGGCACATTCGCGAACGGCCCGATCGTGCTGGAGAAAGGCGCCGCGTTTCGACTCGATCTCGACGCGCAAACGCCCGGCGGCAACACCCGTGTCTCGCTGCCGCATCCGGAAATCTTCGCGGCGCTCAAGCCACACACGAATCTGCTGCTCGACGATGGCCGGGTCCAGTTGCGGGTCGAACGCTGCGGTCCCGATTTCGCCGAAACGACGGTCGTCGTGGGCGGTCCACTGTCCGAGCGCAAGGGTGTCAACGTTCCGGACGTCGTTTTGCCGCTGTCCGCAATGACGGAAAAGGACCAGCGCGATCTCGAGTTCGGCATGACGCTGGGCATCGACTGGCTCGCGCTCTCTTTCGTGCAACGCGTCGAAGACATCATCGAGGTTCGCAAAATCGTCGGCGAGCGCGTCGGCATTGTGGCGAAGCTCGAAAAGCCGGCGGCGATCCAGAGCCTCGACGCGATCGTCGAGGAAGCGGATGCCGTGATGGTCGCGCGTGGCGATCTCGGCGTCGAGATGCCGGCCGAACAGGTGCCGGCGATCCAGAAGCGCATCGTCCGCGCATGCCGCAAGGCGGGCAAGCCCGTCATCGTGGCGACGCAGATGCTCGAATCGATGGTCGCCGCGCCGGTGCCGACGCGCGCCGAAGCGTCGGATGTAGCCACCGCCATCTACGACGGCGCCGACGCCGTGATGCTGTCAGCGGAATCGGCAAGCGGCAAATACCCCGTGGAAGCCGTGCGAATGATGGACTCGATCATCTCGCAGACCGAACGCGATCCGTACTACCGCGAAGTCATCGCGGCATCGCACGCGGCACCCCGCGCGAATATGTCGGACGCGATCGGCTACGCGATGCGGCACGTCACCGGGCTGCTCGACGCGGTCGCAACCGTTGCCTACACGAGCTCCGGCTATTCCGCGCTGCGCATGGCGCGCGAGCGGCCCTGCGCGCCGATCGTCGGCATGACGCCGCAACAGGGCACGGCGCGCCGCCTCGCGCTGGTGTGGGGCGTCCATCCCGTGCTGTGCAAGGAGGTCGTCGACGCACTCGAAGTGAGCGACCTTGCCTGCGAGACCGTGCGCACCGAAGGGTTCGGCGAACCGGGACAAACGGTCGTCATCTCGGCCGGCATGCCGTTCGGCACGCCAGGCACCACCAACCTGCTGCGCATCGCGCAGATTCCCTGAGGCATCGCATGTGACTTTGGTCCACCACGTTTTAAAGGTGTAGACGCGCCGGACAAGACAAGAGCCGCACTCGACGGCCGCGGCGCGCACCGCACTCCCACTCCGTTTCTGAATAGAGCACTGCTCGATACCTCCCAGGAGGAGACAATGATTTCCGAACTCGAAAGCCGGGTTTCCCGCAAGCTCATGTTGCGGATCATCCCGTTTGTGATGCTGCTGTATTTCGTGAGCTTTCTCGACCGCGTCAACGTGGGTTTCGCCGCGCTCTCGATGAACAAGGCCATCGGCCTTTCGCCGACCGCGTTCGGTCTCGGCGGCGGCTTGTTCTTCATCGGCTATTTCCTGTTCGAAGTGCCGTCGAACCTGATTCTTCACAAGGTCGGCGCGCGCCGCTGGATTGCCCGCGTGATGGTGTCGTGGGGGATCGTCTCGTTCGCGTCGGCGTTCGTGGTCGGGCCGAACAGCTTCTACGCGCTGCGCTTTATTCTGGGTATCGCCGAAGCGGGCTTCTTCCCCGGCATCATCCTGTATCTGAGCCTGTGGTTCCCGTCGCGGCAACGCGCGGTCGCGGCGGCATGGTTCATGGCGGCCGCGCCGATCTCCACCGCAATCGGCTCGCCGCTGTCCGGCGCGATCATGAAGCTGCCTCCGATCGCCGGACTTGCCGACTGGCAGATGCTCTACATCCTCGAAGCGGTGCCCGCGATCATTCTCGGCTTCTTCGTGTTGAAGTACCTGACGGACACACCGGCGAAAGCGCATTGGCTTCAACCGGAAGAACGCGAATGGCTGATCGCGAAGATGAAGATGGAAGCGGAGGCGAAGCAGTCCCATGCGGGCCACACGGCCGGCGCGCTGAGCGCCCTGCGCGATCCGCGTGTGCTTGCGCTCGCACTGATCTACTTCGGCACCTCGGCGGGGCTGTATACGCTCGGCTTGTGGGCACCGCTGATCATTCGCCAGTATGGCTTCGGGTCGTTCGAAACCGGTCTGCTGGCCGGCGTGCCGAGTGTCCTCGCGGTGGTGGCCATGATCCTGTGGGCGAAACACTCGGACCGTACCGAAGAGCGCACGTGGCACGTCGTCATTCCGTGCGTCGTGGCATGCCTCGGCTTCGTCTTCGCCGGTGGTGCGACGACGGCGCTGATGATCATTCTGGCGCTCGTGATCGTGAACATCGGCATCAGTGCGGCCAAGGCGCCGTTGTGGGCGATGCCCAGCATGTTCCTGTCAGGCGCTGGCGCGGCCGCGGGCATCGCGATGATCAACTCGGTCGGCAATCTGGGCGGCTTCGTGGGTCCGTTCGTGATCGGCTGGCTCAAGAACGTGACGGGTGGATACTCAGCGGGCCTGTACGTAGTGGGCGCCACGCTGGCCGTGTCCGCCGTCGTCACGCTGATGCTGAGCCGGCAATCGAAACAGACGGCGGTCGCGGTCGAAGAGCGGCACGGGCACTGAGCTCATCCATCAAACCGACGTCTCGCCAACCGCCTGCTGCAGTAATTCCGCCGCAATATCCGCGACCCGGGCCACATGAGCGGTGGCCGCATCGCGCGCTCGCTGCGCGTCGCGGGCGCGGATCGCATCGAGAATGCGGTTCATCTCCTCCACGGCCTGGCGGCCGCGGTCGTCGGAGGCGATTGTCATCGCGCGCAAACGGTTGATCCGCGCATTGAGCGTTTGCACGATTTCCCACGACACTCGCTTGCCGCCACCATGGAACATGGCCTCATAAAACATGGTGGTTAGCTCACGCACCGTCTGGTGCGCGTGCGCTTCGAATGCCTGCTGGATTCGTGTGATGCACTCGGCCAGCAGCGCAATCACCGTTTCATCCGCGCGCTGCGCGCAAGCCATCGCCGCATCGCCTTCCAGCAGCGCGCGAATTTCGTAGATCTCGGCGGCCGTCTCGGCATCCAGCCTCGCAACGATCGGCCCCTGGTTCGGGATCGAATCGACCAGGCCTTCCGTCTCCAGATGCCGTAGAACTTCACGCACGACGGTGCGGCTCACGCCCAGTTCCTCACACAGCGAACGCTCGACCAGCCGTTCGCCCGGACGAAAATGCGCCTCCAGAATCGCCGTGCGCATTTTCTCGAGCGCGAGTTCGCGCAACGTCGTGGTGCGGCGTTCGACTTTCAGCGAAGGCAGAGCGTCACTCATATTGTGCATGACCGTGCTCACGCCTGCGCGAACAGCCGCACATCGCGCGTGTCCCAATCGACGAGCGCCTGCGTGCCGATCGACAAGCCGCTGTCATGGCGATGTCCCGCCGGCATGCGAATCGAAATTTCCTGTTGCCAGGGCGTCGCGACGGCGTAATGCATCGCGTCGCCGAGATACGTGATGTCGCGCACGGTGACCGGTAGACCCGCCGCACCACTTGCGTCGCGCTGTGCCTGAATACGCATCTGCTCCGGGCGAATCATCAGCGTGCCTTCGTCGCCTGCCGTGAGCACCGGATTGAAGCTGCCCGAACTCACCGTATGGCCGTTCGGGAACACGCCGTTCATCCGGCCGTCGTTGCTCGACGTCACACGCACCGGCAGGAAATTGGAATTGCCGATAAAGCTCGCGACGAAACGCGACGCCGGATTCCCATACAGTTCCTCGCCCGTGCCGACCTGCTCGATGCGCCCCTTGTTGAACACGGCGATGCGATCCGACAACCGCAACGCCTCTTCCTGATCGTGCGTCACATAGAGAATCGTGACGCCCGTCTCTTGATGAATGCGGCGCAGTTCGAGCTGGATTTCCTCGCGCAGTTTCTTGTCGAGCGCGGAGAGCGGTTCGTCCATCAGCAGCACGGGCGGATCGTAGGCGAGCGCGCGGGCAATCGCGACGCGCTGCTGCTGTCCGCCCGACAATTGCGCGGGCATCCGGTCGCGGCACTCGGACAGATGCACGAGCTTCAGCATCTGTTCAACCTTGGCCTTCACTTCGGCATCAGGACGGCGGCGCACGCGCAACGGGAATGCAATGTTCTCGCCCACCGTCAGATGCGGAAACAGCGTATAGCGCTGAAACACCATGCCGATGTGGCGCTTGTTGGGCGCGACGGAGAGCAGCGGCTTGCCGTCGAGCAGCACGCGCCCTTCGCTCGGCTCCTGAAAGCCCGCGACGATATACAGCGTGGTGCTCTTGCCCGAACCGGACGGTCCGAGAAAAGTCATGAACTCGCCTTTGCGCACATCGAGCGATACTTGGTCGATGGCGACGACGTCGTCGTAGGTCTTGCGCAGGCGCTGGATTTGCAGGAATGCGGCAGTCATGGCTGATTCACCTCGGTTATCGTGCGCGGCGCAGCATGGCGCCCGCCAACATCAATACGGTCGTCAATCCGACGAGCAGCGAAGACGCCGCCGCCACGACGGGCGTCAGGTCCTGCCGCAGCGTTGCCCAGATTCGCACGGGCAGCGTCTGCAAGGTCGGGCTCGACATGAAGATCGACACCACCACTTCGTCCCACGACGCGAGGAACGAGAAGATCGCGGCGGCGAACAGGCCGAGCCGGATCGCGGGCAACGTGACGCGCAGTTTCACTTCCAGCGGCGACGCGCCGCAGATCAGCGCCGCGTCTTCGAGCGCCGTGTCGAAACTCGACAGCGAGTTGCTGATCGAGATGATCGAGAACGGCAACGCGATGATCAGATGGCCGATCACGAAGCCCGTCATCGTGCCGTTCAGGCCGATGCGAAGAAAGAACGCGTACAGCGCGACGGCCAGCACGACGACCGGCAACACCATCGGCGTGAGAAAGAACGCCTGCACGGCATTGAGTCCGCGAAACCGGCCGCGCACGAGCGCCAGTGAAGCAAGAAAGCCGATCAACACCGACAGCACCGTGACGATTGCCGCGAGCTTCGCGCTTGTCAGCAGCGAATCGATCCAGCCCGCGTCGGTGAAAAGCTGGCGATACCACTCCAGCGTCCAACCCGGCGGTGGAAAGATCAGCCACTGCGAATCGCCGAACGACAGTGCGACGATGAACACGATCGGCAGCAGAAGAAAGAGCGCGACGGCGGCGCCGATGGCAAGCAACATATAGCGCAGCGCGCCCAGACGATCGAAATCGAGCAACATGTCAGTCCTCCCTCCGGGCCGCCGCAAGGGAGGCTGACGCCACCTCGGGGAGCAGCGAAGTTAATGAGCGTGGGGGTCGTTGCATCTCAGCGGCCTCCCGGATTGGCGCGCGCACTGCCCGTGAAGCGCAGTTGCAGCGTGTACAGCGCCAGCGTCACGGCGAGCAGCACGAAGGCGGCCGCACCTGCGAGGCCCCAGTTCAGCAGCTGCTGCACGAGCTGGGCGATCAGTTCCGCGAGCATCATGTATGACGCGCCACCGAGCAGCGCGGGCGTGACGAAATAGCCGAGCGCCATCACGAACACCATCAACGCGCCCGAGGCGATGCCCGGCATCGCGAGCGGCACCAGCACGCGCCAGAATGCTTGCCAGCGGCTCGCGCCGCAGATTGTGGCGGCACGCAAGGTCGACGGATCGATGCCGCGCAGCGTCGCGTGCAGCGGCATCACGAGGAACGGCAGCATGATGTACGTCATGCCGATGGTCACGCCGATCAGGTTGTTGACGAGCGTCAGCGGCTCGCTGATCACGCCGAGCGCCATCAGCAGACGGTTGATCGGTCCAGTCTGCTGCAGCAGCACCATCCAGGCGAAGGTGCGCGCCAGCAGGTTGGTCCACATCGACAGCAGCAGGATCGCGAACAGCAGCGAACTCAGCTTGCGCGGCGCGATGGCGAGCAGCCATGCGGTCGGAAAGCCGATCGCGAGCGTCGCCGCCGTCACGACCGTCGCCACCAGAAACGTATTGCCGAACACCCGCAGATAGGTGGTCGAGCCAAGCAGTTGCGCGTAATTGTTCAGCCCCGGCGTCGGTTCGAGGACGCTGCGCAACAGCAGCGACAGCACCGGCAGCAGAAAGAAGATCACAAGCAGCAGCAGCGCGGGCACGAGCAGGCGGATGCTGCGCCAGTCGCGCCGCCGGCGCGTGGCCGTCGCGGGCGGATGCGCGACGGTACTCAGAACATTAGGCATGGTGTCTCCCATCCACTCCGATTGCTATGCGACGCTCACGTGCCGCGCGCTTATTTCGACTGCCACGCATACCAGCGCTTGGCGATCGCATCGCGGTTCTCGGCCCAGTACTTCATGTCGAGATTGATCTGCGAGCTCTTGTACTGATCGGGCAACGTCTTCGCGATGGCGGGCGACATCAGTGCGGCCGACTTCACGTTGATCGGCGCATAGCCGGTATCCGTCGCGAACTTTGCTTGCGCCTGCGCGCTCGTCGCGGCGGCGAGGTACTTCATGGCTTCGGCCTTGTGCTTCGCGCCCTTCGGAATCACCAGCATGTCGGCGGCTGTCAGGTTCTGGTTCCACGAGATGCCGACCGGTACGCCGGTCTGTTCGAGCGCATGCAAACGCCCATTCCAGAACATGCCGATAGGCGCTTCGCCCGAAGCGAGCAGTTGCTGCGATTGCGCGCCGCCGCTCCACCAGACGATATCGCCCTTGATCGTGTCGAGCTTCTTGAACGCGCGGTCGAGGTCGAGCGGATAGAGCTTGCTGGGCGGCACGCCATCGGCGAGCAGCGCGATTTCGAGCACGCCGGGCGCCGACCATTTATAGAACGTGCGCTTGCCGGGGAATTTCTTCGTATCGAACAGATCGGCCCACGTGGTCGGCTGCGCGGCGGTGTACTTCGCCTTGTTGTAGCCGAGCACGAACGAGTAGTAGAAGCTGCCCACCGCATCCGATGTCGCGAAGCGCGGGTCCAGATCGTCTTTCTTGACGATGGAATAGTCGATCGGCTCGATCAGTCCTGCCTGCTGCGCGGCATATGCGAAATCGCCTTCGACATCCACTACATCCCAGTTCACGTTGCCGCTGTCGACCATCGCCTTGAGCTTGCCGTAGTCGGTCGGACCGTCCATCAGCACGTTGACGCCCGTGGCTTGCGTGAACGGCTGCGCCCAGTTCTTCTGTTGCGACGACTGCGTGGTGCCGCCCCAGCTCGTGAAGACGATGGGGTCCGCGGCCAGTGCCGGCGCCGCCGCGAGCGTCGCCGCGCAGAACGCGATCAGCGGCGCGATTGAGGAGGTGGTTCTGCTGCTCATGTGTGTCTCCAAGAATGTCGGTTTGTATCGTGGCAACGTGTACGGCGGCCGGTAGCCGGCTCTCTCAGGCAAGCGGCGAAAAACGCGCTGGCTTCATGATCTTGTTTTCCATCTCTTCCATCAGCGCCTGAATCTTCGGCGCGAAGGCCTGCCACGCGCGATCTTCAGCGAGCGCGGCACGGCGGCGTTCGCGTTCGTCGAGACTCGGATAGGCCCAGATATGCACGATCTGGTTCTGTGGTCCGATCTCCGAAAAGAAGTAGCCGACCAGTTGACCCAGATAGCGCTTCTGCAACTCGATGCCCTCTTCCTCCACGAGTTTCAGATAGGCGGGCACGGCGCCCGTCTTGATGCGGTAGGTGCGGATTTCGTAGAACATGCTGGCTCCCGGTTTCTCGTGTTGGTGGCTCAGCGCATCACGAACGGATCGGCGATCGGTTCGTCCGACGTGCGGATCCACACCGACTTCGTGCGCGTGTATTCGAGCACCGCTTCCAGGCCGCCTTCCCGGCCGAGGCCGGACAAGCCGTAGCCGCCGAACGGCACGATCGGCGACACCGCGCGATACGTGTTGACCCACACGATGCCGGCGCGCAGCGCGCGCGTGAGCCGGTGCGCGCGCGTCAGGTCGCGCGTGAACACGCCTGATGCGAGGCCGTAACGCGTGTCGTTGGCAAGCGCGATGGCGTCGGCTTCCGTGTCGAACGTGACGACGCTCAGCACCGGTCCGAACAGTTCTTCCACCACGCTCGGCACTTGCGCACTCGCGCAATCGACGATGGTCGGCAAAAAGTAATTGCCTTGGGCGATGCCGTCCGGTTGCTTGCCACCAGTGACAATGCTTCCACCTGCTTCGACGCTCGCGCGCAGCACCTTTTCGATGTGTTCAAGTTGACGACGCGTGGCGAGCGGTCCCATCTCGGTGGCCATATCCTGCGGATTGCCGATGCGAATCGCTTGCGCCTTCGTCACGAGCCGCTCGATCAGCGCATCGTGAATACCGCGCTGCACGACTAGGCGCGAACCCGCCACACAGCTTTGCCCCGTCGCCGCGAAAATACCGGCGATGACGGCGTTGCAGGCGCTGTCGAGATCGGCGTCGTCGAACACCAGCACGGGTGACTTGCCGCCGAGTTCCAGCGACATCGCCGCAAGGTTCTCCGCCGAATTGCGCACCACGTGACGCGCCGTTTCCGGGCCGCCCGTAAAGGCGATACGCGACACGAGCGGATGACTCGTCAGCGTGCGCCCGCAATCGTTGCCGAAGCCGGTCACGATATTGACGACGCCTTTCGGAAAGCCCGCTTCGTGCACGAGCCGCGCGAATTCGAGCAACGGCGCGGGACCGTCCTCCGACGCCTTGAGCACGATCGTGCAACCCGCAGCGAGCGCGGGACCGACCTTCACCGCCGACAGGAACAGTTGCGAATTCCACGGCACGATGCCCGCGACCACGCCCACCGGCTCGCGCCGCAGCGTGACTTCCATATCGGGTTTGTCGACCGGCAGCCACGCGCCCTGAATCTTGTCCGCGAGGCCCGCGTAATAGCGGTAGTACTCGGCGACATAGCCGATCTGGCTGCGCGTCTCGCGGATGATCTTGCCCGTGTCCTGAGTTTCGAGTTCCGCAAGCCGCGGCGCATGTTGGGCGACGAGATCGGCGAGCTTGTACAGCAGCTTGCCGCGCGCACTAGCCGTCAGATTCGCCCATGCGGAATTGTTGAGCGCGCGATGCGCCGCCTTTACCGCGCGGTCGACGTCGTCCGCGCTGGCGGCCGGCATGCTCGCCCACACGTCGCCCGTCGATGGATCGACGCTGTCGAAATGCTCGCGCGCATCTTCGAACGCACCGTCGATGTATTGCTGGAACCGCTGGACCATGTCAGCCACTCCGTGGAGTTAACAAAGGCGTGCGCATCAGCGCGCGTCGAACGCGGGCATCACGTCGGAAATGAACAGCTCCAGCGACTTGCGCTTGCGCTCGAAGCTCATATGGCTGTCGAGCCAGAAGCTGTACTGGTCGTAGCCAAGTTCCTCGTAACCCTTGATGCGCGCGATCACCTGCTTCGGCTCGCCGATCACGAGGTTCTTGCGAATCGCTTCGGGCGAGTACTGCGGGAACATCGCGACGTCGGCATCCGTCAGCGGCTCGATGAAGCCCTGCTCGACCGGCCGCTCGTTCTTGAACCATTTGCTGAAGTAGCGATAAAAGCGCGCGAGGTCTTCCACCGCGTCGTCCACTTCGGCGGCATTCGCGCCGACGAACGTGTGCATCAGCATCATCACCTGCGGACGCGGCACGTCCGGATGCGCTGCGCACGCGGCGTTGAAGCGCTCCATCAGGCTCACGACCTCGGCGTCGCCCTGGGCCAGCGACGTCACTTGCACATTGCAGCCGTTAGCGATGGCGAACGCATGCGAGTTCGGATCGCGCGCGGCGAGCCACATCGGCGGATTGGGTTGCTGGATGGGACGCGGCACGGGCGTCGTCGAAGGCCATGACCAGAACTCGCCCTGATGCGCGTAGTCGCCCTTGAAGAGTTTGCGCAACGCGGGCACCAGTTCGCGCATGCGCGCACCGGCGCCCATCGCGTCGAGGCCCGGCAACAGGCGCTCGTATTCGAACGAATATGCGCCGCGCGCGATGCCCAGATCGAGCCGGCCGTTGCTCGCGACATCGACCATCCCGGCCTCGCCCGCCAGCGCGATCGGATGCCAGAACGGCGCGATCACCGTGCCCGTGCCCAGACGAATGCGTTGCGTCTTCGCGGCCAGATACGACAGATTGACGAAAGGATTCGGCGCGATCGTGAATTCCATCGCGTGATGCTCGCCGATCCACGCTGTTTCGAAACCACCGCGCTCGGCGAGCTGCACGAGCTCGGTCATCTGATCGAACAGTTCGCGATGCGACGTCGTGTTGTCGTACCGCTCCATATGCAGGAACAACGAAAACTTCATGATGATTCCCCTCCCGTGTCGACCGGCGTTCGTGCTTTAGCACTGACTCCGGTCCCATGCTGCGGCTGCGCATCGTGCGCAGCAGGATTTGTCGGCGGATTGATCCGTGGTGTCCTCAATGCGCAAGCGCGAGTGTCTGCACCTTGCCGGCTTCCGTGTCGCCGACGTAGATGCCGAACGCGTCTTCGCTGCGTTCGCGCACATAGCGTTCGAGCATGGAGCGCACCGCGTCGTCGCGCAGTTCGTTCCACGGAATCTGCGCCAACGGGACGATGCGGATCGTGCTGTCCATCCACGCCGCGCCGCTGTCGATCACGCGGCCGCGATAATAGATTTGTACACTCGACGCCGGCCCGCTGCCCGCTTCGAATACGGCAAAGATAAAGTCGAGATGCGCTTCGAGGCCGAGCTTCGCCAGCACGCCGCGCAGGCTTGCCGCGTCGCTCGCGGGTTCGAGCTTGATGCCCGTTGGCAACTGCAAGCCTTTGGGCGTATCCAGCAGCACGAGTCCATCGCGATGTTCGAGAATCGCGCCCACTTGCGCGCGCGATCCGGCGGCAGCCAATGCATCCTGCGACAGGCTGAAGTTCACATACGCGCCCCGGCAGTAACCGAGCGGCGACGAGCTGGTATGAAGAAAGTCGACTACACGTCCGATCAGAATGATGTGATCGCCGGCATCGACAACGTCATGCGTCGTGCAGTCGAAAGTCGCGGCCGCATCGTTCACCACGGGCGCGCCTGTTGCACGCGTCTGCCATGCGACTTGCGCGAACTTGTCCGCCGCTTTCGATGCGAACACGCCGGACACGGACTTCTGATCTTCGGCGAGCACGCTCACGGCAAAGTGGCGTGTCTGCGAAAACACTTCATAGCTCGACGCGGTCTTCGCGATGCACACGAGAATCAGCGGCGGATCGAGCGACACCGACGTGAACGAGTTGGCCGTGAAGCCGCGCGGCGAACCGTCCGGCTGGATCGTCGTGACCACCGTCACGCCCGTCACGAACGCGCCGAGCGCGCGGCGGAATTCGGCGAGGTCGAAAGTCTGTTGGGCGGTTTGGTCAAACTTCGGCTCAGTCATGGCGTTCTCCATTGATCGATTCACGCGGCGCGTCCTCTGCCGATGCTTCGGCGAGAAACGCGAGCAGCCGCTCGTTGACGCCCTCGGGATCGGTGAGGTTCATCATGTGCCGCTCGTTGGCGATGATCTCCGCGCGGCCGAACGGCGTGGCCGCAGCCATGGCGCGCGACATCGCCGGGCTCGAATTCGGATCGCACTCGCCCGTGAGAAACAGCGCGGGCACGGCGAGGCTGGCGAGACGGCCGACGTGCGCATCGTCCGAACAGGCGAAGAGCCGGTACGTGCGTGCATAACCGACGGGATCGACCGACAGCAGCAACCCGCGCACGGCTTGCGCCGCCTGGGTCAGATGACCCGGCACCGGATCGCCGAACCAGCGCGACAGCGTGGCATCGACGCCCGTATCCAGCGGCACGTCGCCGAGCGTCGCGGCGCGCGTCATCACGGCCTCGCGCTGCGCCGGCGTGCGGTCGTACACCGCGTTCAGCGCGACGACGCTCAGCGTGCGTTGCGGATGCCTGAGTGCGAATTCGAGCGCGACCAGTGCGCCCATCGAATGTCCGACTACATGCGCGCGTTCGATGCGCATCGTGTCGAGCAGCGCTTTCAGTTGCGACGCGTATTCGTCGAGCGTCGGCGCGGCTGTCGGCAACGCGCTGTCGCCGTGACCGAGCATGTCGTACACGACGACCTGATAGCTCGCCGTCAATGCCTCGATCTGCGGCGACCACACGGTCTGGTTCATGCCCACGCCGTGGATCAGCACGACCGTGGCGCGCGCTGCTTCCGACTGCGGCGTGTAAATGCTATAGCTCGTGTCCGCGGCCTCGCCACGCGACACGGCACGCCCGGAAGCGAGTTCAGGCCTCATTGGACTCGAGCTCCTTCAGGTCCTGATAACGGTCGCCAATGCGGTGATGCGGGCGGCCGCCGATCGATGCGCCGAGCGCGATCACCAGTTCGTCGGGAGCAGGCGCATCGACGATCGAAAACTGCACGGTCAGGTAGTGCGAGCGCATGCCTTCGTCGTGCTTGTGCATCAGCGGAATCGAGATCGGGCAGTTCGGGCCGCCGCGCAGGTTCGTGAAGCTCAGATAGCTTTTCGCGCCGACCGCATTGCGATAGTGGTTGCCGAAGCGCAGCGTGTGAATCAGCGCCGACGCGTGCTCGATCTCGCCCGACGTGCCGACGATCGCCGCCTTGCCGTAGCCTTCCACCGCATCGCCGGAACCGGCTACGCGCAGTACTTCCGCCGTCAGCATTTCGCCCAGTTGCGGCGCAAGCGCATGAATCTCGGGCTTCAAGTCTTCGACGAAGCCGCGCCCCGCCCACGGATTACGCAGCACGGCCGCCGCGCCGAACAGCTTCAACGGCCGCGCTGCCTCCTTGCCGCCTTCAATGAAAGTCTCTTCGACGTAAGTGACCAGCTTGCGCACTTCCAGCTTCATATCGTTCTCCTGACGGGGGGCCGAGGCCGTGAATGTCGTTCGTTGAGATTATGGTATTCCATCTTATGGCCCACACCAAGAAAAATGGTGTTATGGAATACCATGATACGAAGCACGCCGCTTCAGGCATGTTTTCGGCAATGGGGGACAAGCGTGTTCGCTTGTGCGGCGCAACATGTCTAGGCGGGATTTGTCAGGGGAGAACGCTTTGCCGGCGGAATCCGCAAAGCAAAAGGCCCGCCGATTGGCGGGCCTTTGTGTGAACGGGGTGGAATGTGGCTCAGGCGTCGCCGGCGGGCTCGCCTGGCTGCGCGAGCGTGCTCAGCGCCAGTTCGGCGGTCCGCTTGATGTGCGCGGCCGACGCGGCCGACGCCGCATCGCCGTCACGCCGCTCGATCGCGTCGAGCAGCTTGTTCATCTCGCGATTGGACTCGCCGCCGCGCCCCGGCGTGGCGATGGTCAGCGCGCGCAAGCGGTTGATGCGCGCGTTCAGCGTTTTGACGACAGCGAGCGATACGCGCTTTTGCGCGCCCTCGAACATCGCTTCGTAGAAACGCTCCGTGTAGTCGAGCACGCGCGGCAGGTCCTGCTTCGCGAACGCGTCTTCGATCACCGCGCGAATCTCGCGCAACTGCCGTACGAGTTCGGGCGTCGATTGCTCGGCGCACGCGCGCGCGGCATTGGCTTCGAGCAGCCCGCGCAGCTCGTAGATTTCGCCCACCTGTTCAGGGTCGAGCCGCGCAACGATCGGCCCTTGCCGCGCGACGATCTCGACCAGCCCTTCCGTCTCCAGATGCCGCAGCACTTCGCGCACGACGGTGCGGCTCACCCCGAGTTCGTCGCACAGCGTGCGTTCGACGAGCCGCGCGCCTGGCCGGAAATACCCTTGCACTATCGCGCCGCGTAGCTTGTCCAGCGTGAGTTCGCGCAGTGTCTTGGCATTGCGGTCGATTCTGAGGTCTGACATGGGCGGCAAAAGAGAAATGGACGATGGCTGTGCCGCGTACTCGATACGCCGAGGCACGAGGACTGGAATGCCATATTATCGTTCATCTCGTCTTCATGCCTATCGGGCAGGCTTTGCCGCCGCGGATTGCAAAACCTCCGAGCGCGGGGGATGGTTGACCTTTAGAAACCCAGGCTGTACACATCACAAAATGGACGCCACGGTTTCGGAGAGGCATCGATGAGCCGCCCTTTTTTCACGATTGGTCATTCCAACCGTCCACTGCCCGAATTCGTGAGTCTGCTGAGAGAGGCGGAGATCGCGACGCTGATCGATGTGCGCAGCATTCCGCGCTCGCGAACCAATCCACAGTTCAATCGAGACACGTTACCGGATGCGCTCGCGCCGGAGCACATCGATTACATGCATCTTGCCGAACTGGGTGGACGCCGCAGCAGGCGCAAAGACGAAGCGCCGTCGCTCAATGCGTACTGGACTCATCCAGCGTTCCGCAATTACGCGGACTATGCGATGAGCGACGTTTTCCGCGCGGGTCTGACGCAGCTTCTCGCGCTCGGCCATCGGCGCCGTTGCGCGATCATGTGCGCGGAGGCGGTCTGGTGGCGCTGCCACAGGCGTATCATTACGGACTACCTGCTGCTGCACGACGAAACCGTGCTGCACATCATGGACGCGCGTCACACAACCATCGCGACGATGACACCGGGCGCGCAACCTCAACCCGACGGCACGTTGATCTATCCGGCTCAAACCACGACCTGAGCCGGCACACGACTCGACTGCCCGTCAGCCGTACTGCCCGACTGCATGACTGTCTCTACGAAACCCACATCGCTCGATATCCTGCTGCGCGAGATTCGCGCCTGCACACTCTGCTCGCCCGTGCTGCCGCACGCCCCGCGGCCGGTGCTGGCGGCATCCGAGCAGGCGCGCATTCTGATCATCGGCCAGGCGCCGGGTGCGCGAGTGCATGCGTCCGGCGTTCCATGGAGCGACGCGAGCGGTGCGCGGTTGCGCGCGTGGCTCGGCGTCGACGACACCACGTTCTACGACGGTTCGAAATTCGCCGTCGTGCCCATCGGCTTCTGTTTTCCGGGCCGGGGCCCGAGCGGAGATTTGCCGCCACGGCCCGAGTGTGCCGAGCGCTGGCACAAGGAGTTGCTCGGGCACATGTCTTCGGTCCAGCTCACGCTGCTGGTCGGGCAATACGCGCAGCGATTCGGACTGGGCAAGGCGTTCGGGCCGACCTTGACGGACACGCTCGTCCGGTGGCGCGAACTCGGCCCACAGGTCATGCCGCTGCCGCACCCGTCGCCGCGCAACATTGCCTGGTTCAAACGCAATCCGTGGTTTGACGCGAGCGTTTTGCCGACGTTGCGCGAGCGTGTCGCGGCGGCATTGGCGACTCCTCGCGCGGCCTGACATCCGACGGCCGTCGGATAGAGTTGGTCACCCCTGTCATGCCGGCTCCATGCCGTGACGAAGCTTCGCGAAGCGTGCCTCAGAGGATGCCAGAAACGAGAGCACTGCCTTAGCGGCATCTCTCTGTCTGGATGCGGTGCATATGGCAGCCGCAAAGACCGTGACGATCTGGACTTCGTGAGGCAACGAGCCGATGACATCGATTCCCGGCAGATGCATCAACTCGCTCAACTGCTGGAAACCCAGCTCGACTTCCCCGCGTGCGACGAGCGTACCCACCGGCACGCCGGGCGGCGCCTGCACGACGCGCGGCGCGATCGTTTCCGCAATGCCCCAGCGCTCGAACAAACGGCTCAGGTGCGAACCGCTCGGGCCCGTCGAATAGCCGATACTGCGCGCCGCCAGAATCGTTTCTCGCAGCGCGGCTTCAGTGCCGACATCAGGCCGCGGTGCGCCGGCTGCCACCGCGATCGCCACGCCCGAACGAGCCAGATCGACCCGACTGGCCGGCTCGATCCGGCCGGCTGCTGCAAGCCGCTCGATCGCGTCGGCCGCGAGCACGACGATATCGAACGACTCGCCTTGCTGGACGCGCTGCGCCGCGGCCACGCCGCCGACCGACTCGACGGCCACCCGCCGCCCCGATACCCCTTCATATTCTTCGACCAACTCGGCGAGCACCTGGCGTGTGGCCATCGACGAGATGCAGGTGATCTGCTCACTCATGGTTTCTCTGCCTCTCAATCGATGTAACGCAGCCCGGCCTGTTTTAGCGGTTCGCGCATGCTGTACATGTCGAGGCCGAGCACACCCGAAGCCAGCTTCGCACGCTTCTCGCCTTCGTTGGCTTCGCGCGCCGCGGCCTTGTCGAGCACCTTCCGCGCCGACGCCGCGGGGACCACCACCACACCGTCTTCATCCGCGACGACGACATCGCCCGGATTCACCAGCGCTCCGGCGCATACCACCGGAATGTTCACCGAACCGAGCGTCGCCTTAACCGTCCCTTTGGCCGAGATCGCCTTGCTCCACACCGGAAATTTCATTTCCGT
>NZ_JARESO010000051.1:0-56989 GCF_046030175.1 Paraburkholderia sp. RL17-373-BIF-A | reverse complement strand
CCCCCCCCCCGCCCCCCCCCCGCCCGCCCCCCCCCCCCCCCCCCCCCCCCCCCCCCCCCCCCCCCCCGCCCGCCTTCGTCAACATACGCCGGCATCCAGCACTCGACAATCGCATCGAACCCGAACGCCGCTCCTGCCCCGTCGAACCGCTTTACACCGTGCGTTTGTTCATCTGCCCCGCGATGTGATCCGCCTGGCGGATCGCCAGCGTGACGATCGTCAAGGTCGGATTTTCCGCCGCTCCGGTGGTGAACTGGCTGCCATCCGAAATGAACAGGTTCGACACCTCGTGCGTCTGGCCGAAGCGGTTGCACACGCCGTCTTCTGCGCGCG
Source organism: Paraburkholderia sp. RL17-373-BIF-A (assembly GCF_046030175.1). Lineage (NCBI taxonomy): Bacteria > Pseudomonadati > Pseudomonadota > Betaproteobacteria > Burkholderiales > Burkholderiaceae > Paraburkholderia > Paraburkholderia sp. RL17-373-BIF-A. The sequence goes on along the minus strand of NZ_JARESO010000051.1, from coordinate 56,656 downwards.
CGCTCATGCGGGCGGTGCCGAGGTTGTGCGTGGACGGATACGGCGGCACGCGATATACCGTCTTCGCGCCCGCCGCTTCGTACACCGCGGTGCCCTGCTTGTATGCGTGCTCGCGCATCGCTTCGTCGTTCGGATGATCGTCGAAGTGCACGTTGGCAACCGGTTGGCCGTATTGATCCTTCACGTCCGTATTCAAGGTCACGCGATTGCTCTCGCGCGGCATATCCTCACCGACGATCCACATGCCGGCCGTGTACGCGTATTGATCCATCGCCTGGGCAAATGTCGGACCCCACGCGCCCGGATTGAGAAAGGCCGCGTAAAACGGCAGGCCGAGCGAAACGGTCTCCATGTGGTAACCGCCCGCGAAGCCGCGCTGCGGATTGAACACCGCTTCGTCCTCGATGATGCCGGCCATCGTGGTGCCCTTGAACATATCCACCTTGTCGTTGAACACCGCATACACCGAGCCCGTGGTGTGACGCATGTAGTTGCGGCCCACCTGCCCCGAGCCGTTCGCTAGCCCCTGCGGGAATTTGCTCGAATGTGAGTTCAACAGAAGCCGCGGGGTCTCGATCGAATTGCCGGCCACCGCGACGATACGCGCCTTCTGTCGCTGCAATTTGCCCTTATCATCGTAGTAGAGCACCTCCTTCGCCTTGCCACGCGCATCGGTTTCGATGCGCACCACGTGGGCCTGCGTGCGCAACTCCAGATGCCCAGTCGCCTGCCCGCGCGGCAACTCGGTATAGAGCGTCGACCACTTCGCGCCCGTGCGGCAGCCCTGAAAACAGAAGCCACGCTGGAAGCAATGCGCGCGGTCGTCGCGCACCACGCTATTGATCGCCATGTGGCCGGTATTGCATTCCTTGTAGCCGACCTTCATCGCGCCGGCCGACATCACCTTGAAGTTGTTGTTGCCCGGCAGGCCCGGCAGACCGTTGGTACGCGTCACGCCCATTTTCTGCGACGCGCGGTCGTAGTACGGATCGAGTTCTTCGCGCGTGAGCGGCCAGTCGAGCAGGTTGGCGTCCTTGATATTGCCGTAGGTCGTCTTCACCTTGAACTCGTACGGCTGGATGCGCAGGCTCGCGCCGGCCCAGTGCGCGGTGGTGCCGCCCACAGTCTTGCAGATCCACGCGGGCAGATTCGGAAAGTCCTTGGCGATGCGCCAGGAGCCCGACGTGGTGCGTTTGTCGAGCCATGACAGCATCTGGAACGCGCCCCATTCGTCAGTCGTGAAATCGGCCTGCGTATGCAGCTTGCCCGCTTCCAACACCACGACGTTGATGCCCTTCAGTGCCAGTTCGTTGGCGAGCGTGCCGCCGCCCGCGCCCGAACCGATGATCACGACGACCTTGTCGTCGTTGTGCGAAAAACGCACCTTGTTGTTGTCCTGATTCATGTCTTGTCTCCGCTGTCGACCAGAGTTGGCGCTTTAGCGCCTTACTCTGGTCCCATGCACAATGTTTGCCGTCGTGGCGATTAGCTATCCGTCGGGATCGGGCCGCTGGCGGCGGCCGGCGGATTGGGCAGCCACGAGAGACTGTTGAATCCTTTGTTCAGATAGCCGCCGTCGCCTTCCGATGCGCCGTAGCCGAAGTGCGCATACGCCATGGTGTTGGCATACAGCGAGACCACCGCGGTGCTGCGTATCGTGTTGAAGAAGGGTGTGCCCGCGAGCGACGCGACGTCTTTCGCCTGGTCGGAAGGCGTGCGCTTGAGCCAGTCCGAGCCGGCTTGCGCGTCGAGCTGTTTGACGCCGTCCGCGAGTTGCTGGCGCACCGCCGGATCGGCTTTCGCTTTCGCGTCGAGGTCCTTGACCACGAGCGCATAGACCGCGTTGTCGAGCGTGGGGTGCGGATAGAGCTGCCGCGTGAAGGCCAGAATCACTTCGCCCTGGTGCGTGTCCAGCCCTTGCAGCTCGAGCGCCCAGGTGCGGCTCGGTGCGAGCGTCGACAACACCGACGAGAACGCCAGCGTGCCCATCAGCACACCCGTGCCTCTCAATAGCTCGCGCCGCGTGAGCGGAATCCGCAACGCGGCCGCGGCCGCCTTCGCCGCGCGATGTTCGTCGCCGGTTTCATGGGAAGGTTCATGGGGATGCGCATGCTCATGACCAAACGCATGACGTGCGTGATCGGACGTGACGATCGGGATGATCGTTGTCTTCATGTCTGTCTCCTTTGTCGACCCGAGTTGGCGCTTTAGTGCCTACTCGGGTCCCATGCAAGGTTGCTTGTGGGGTATTGCAACTATGCGCGGCGGCCGCCTAGATTGCTTTTACTATTGATAGTGGCCGTAGCGTTCCAGCACTTCGATCTTGTAACCGTCCGGGTCCTGAATGAAAAAGTAACGCGCCAGCAACTCGCCGTTGTCGTTGTGAAACTCGCGCAGATCGTTGGGCGCCATGCCGAGATCGAGCAGACGCTGCCGTTCGCTTTTCGCATCGTCCACGCAAAACGCGACGTGACCGTAGCCGTCGCCATGCGAATACGGTTCCTCGCGGCCTTTGTTCCAGGTGAGTTCTATTTCGGCGTCCGCTTCCGCGTTGCGCAAATAGACGAGCGCGAAGTCCGGAAAGTCGAGCCGGTGCGATACGTCGAAATTGAAAGCCTTTTGATAGAACTGCAGCGAGCGCGGCAGATCGTGTACACGGATCATCGTGTGAATGAGTTTGGCCATCGGTGTCTCCTCCTGTTTGAATCAAGTTTAGGAGGCCGCCCACGCGAGTGGTAATGCACGGCTAAATCGCGCCAGGGACTTGCCCTATGTTGCGGGAGCGTCGTTTGCGGGGTTTTCGTTCGCGCGTCGACGGCGCAAACAGCGATGGACAGGGCGCCGCGTCAGGTTGCATTGCAGCACACCTAGCGGTTCAAGCGAGCATGCGCCGAATGGCATTAGGCAAAACCCGACCTCGACGTTTTGCTGACGCGTATCCGGTGAAGCCCATTCGTTTTTGCCTCGTGGCCATGCACACGCGCCTCGAGTTTCCCTAAGATTCGGTTGGTGTCTTCTTGATTGCCGTGGAGCGTAGTGCGTTATGGAATTCGATACGAAAGTCGCGATCATCGTGCTGGACGATCTCGCTGTCTGGCAAAAGCTCAATGTGACCGCGTTTCTCGCGACGGGGATCGCCGGCGCCGCACCGGAGGCGATGGGCGAGCCGTACGAGGACGCAGCGGGCCGCCGGCACGCGCGTCTGCTCGGCCAGCCGATGATGGTGTATCAGGCGGATAACGCGGGTTTGCTGCGCGCGTTTCGCCAGGGCATCGAATGCGAATTGACGCGCGCCGTGTATGTGCGCGCGATGTTTGCGACCGGCCACGATCAGGCGAACCGCGAGGTGTTCCGTGCCGAAGCCGCCGATGCGCCCGACCTCGTCGGCATTGCCGTGCGCGGGCCGAAGAAGGCGGTCGACAAAGCCGTAAAAGGTCTCTCACTGCATGCGTGACACGCCGTGCCGCTGTCGCGTTCAGAGTTCAGGACTCGGGCCGCGCTCCAGATAGGTGGTCAGCGCGATGTAGCTGCGCGTGCCGGTAAAGCCTTCGATCGCATGAATGCGCGCGAGCAGTTGTTCGAGCGATTGCGTATCGCGCGTGCGGACTTTGAGCAGCATGGCGCTCTCGCCTGTCACGGTGTGAATCTCCTCGACGTCCGATAGCTCCTGCAGTGCCAGCAGTTGCCGCGTCACCGCCCAGCTCGTGGTATCGACATGCACGAACGCGAGCAATGGACGGTTGAGCCTCGCGGCGTCGAGCGCGGCGACGGTGGCCTTGATCACGCCATCCTTCTTCAACCGCCGGGCGCGTTCGTGGACCGCGGGCGCCGACAGAAACAGCAGCTTGCCCAGTTCGGCGTAAGTCCGCGTGGCGTCTTCGGCGAGCAGCGCGAGCAGCTTGCGGTCGGTGTCGTCGAGCGAGGCCGGGCCCGGTTGGGTGCCCGGCGTCCGGAGCGCCTTGCCGCTGCGAGTCGAGGGTGGACGTGGGCCGGTGCTCATCGTTTTGCGGTGGGATTGTCCCCGTCTTCTCCGAGTCCCTCGCGCAACGCTTTGCGGATCACCTTGCCGGTCGCCGTCAACGGCAAGCTGTCGACAAAGCGGATCTCGCGCGGATATTCATGCGCGGCGAGACGCGTTTTGACATGCTGCTGGATCTCGCGCACGAGCGCCTCGTCGCCGACAAAGCCGGCGTTCAGCACCACGAACGCCATCACGATCTCCGTGCGTTCGCGATCCGGCGCGCCGATCACGGCCGCCATCGAAACAGCCGGATGACGCAGCAACGAGTCTTCGATCGAAGCCGGCCCGATTCGATAACCGGCGCTCGTGATCACGTCGTCGCCACGACCGACGAAGCGGATGAAGCCGTCCGCGTCGCGTGTGCCGAGGTCGCCGGTCACCAGAAACTTGCCACGGAATTTCTCGCGCGTCGCCGCCTCGTTGCCCCAGTAGCCGAGGAACATGACCGGATCGGGCGCGGCCACCGCGATATCGCCGATTGCGCCTGGCGGCAGTTCGTTGCCGTCCATATCGACGATCGCGACATGATGCCCCGGCACCGCGCGGCCAATCGCGCCGAAGCACGGCTCGAACAGCGCCGCGCACGACGACAGCACGACGTTGCATTCCGTCTGCCCATAGAACTCGTTGATCGTCACGCCCAGCGCCGTGCGGCCCCAGCCGATCAACTCTTCGCCGAGCGATTCGCCGCCGCTTGCCACCGAGCGCAACGCGAGGTTCCAGCGTTCGGGATGTTCGACTCCGCGCATCATCTTCAGCGCGGTCGGCGGCAAGAACGTGTGCGAGACCGCATGCCGCGCCATCAGATCGAACGCGGACTGACCGTCGAATTTCGCAAAGCGGCGCGCCAACACCGCGACGCCGTGATGCCATGAAGGCAGCAGCACGTCGAACAGGCCGCCGATCCACGCCCAGTCTGCCGGCGTCCACATCAGCGTGGCGTGCGCGGGAAAGCCCTGCTGCGACATCTCGACACCCGGCAGATGACCCAGCAACACGCGATGCCCGTGCAGCGCGCCCTTCGGTTTGCCGGTCGTACCCGATGTATAGATGATGACCGCCGGATCGTCGGCGCCGGTGTCGGCGGGCGTGAAGCTGGCCGTTGCGCTGTTCAGCGCCTGCCAGAATGAACGCACGGCCACTTGCGGATCGCCGCTGTCCTGATCGATATCCACGCTGAAGACACTGCGCAATGCCGGCAACGCCGCGCGGATTTCATCGACCTTCTGCACGCCGCCCCGATCCGTAATCAACGCGACCGCACCGCTATCGCCTAGCCGGTGTTCGATCGCGTCGACGCCGAATAGCGCGAAGAGTGGCACGGCCACCATGCCGGCCTTGTAGGCGGCGAGATGCGCGATCGCCGTTTCGATCGATTGCGAGAGGAAGATGCCGACGCGGTCGCCGCGTTGCGCGCCCGCTGCGAGCAACGCATTAGCGAAGCGGTCGGACAGCGCCTTCAACTGGTCGAACGTATAGCGTGTGGCGTTGCCCTCGGCGTCTTCGTAGATCAGCGCGAGGCGGCCCGAACCGTCGGCCCATTTGTCGCATACGTCGACGCCGATGTTGTAGCGCGCCGGGATGTGCCACGCGAAGTTTGCCGCGAGCGTTTCGTAGGTCTGGCCGTCGAGATTCATCGTGTCTGCTCCTGCAAGCCCGTCGGCGGTTGATAGCGGGGGAAGCCGTTATATTCGATCGTACGCTGCGCTTCAGCGAGCGGCCACGAATGGCGCGCGTTCGGCACACCGCCGTCGACACGGATCACCGTGCCGTTGATGAACGCGGACGCCTCAGATAACAGAAAGACCGCCGCGCTGGCGAGTTCGGATTCGGTGCCGAAGCGCTGCAGCGGAACCTTGTGTTTCAGCGTGCGCAGCAACGCCTGATACTCGTCGTTGTAGCTGTCCATGCCCGCGGACGCGATCCAGCCGGGTGCGACCGCGTTGACTCTGACGCCCGCGTGGCCCCATTCGCATGCGGCCGTTTCCGTGAAGTTCCATACGCCGGCGCGCGCCGCGCCTGAATGCCCCATGCCGGGCATGCCGCCCCAGATGTCGGCCAGCATGTTGACGATCGCGCCGCCGTGGTTTTGCATCCATTGGGTATAGCACTCGCGGGACATCAAAAACGTGCCGTGCAGATTGTTGCGCACGACCGCGTCCCAGCCGTTCAAGGAGATCTTTTCGAGCTTGGCGGGGAATTGGCCGCCCGCGCAATTGAAGAGTCCGTCCACGCGGCTTAAATCCGTGATGATCGAAGCGATCGTTTCACGGACCTGTTGCTCGTTGCGGATGTCGCAGGAGTAAAGCTTGTGGCCGTTGGCGAAGGACGGATGATCCTCGGCCAGTTCGGCTTGCACTGTTTTCAGCTTGTCTTCGCTTCGGCCGACCAGCGCCAGGGTCGCCCCTAAGGACGCGAGTTCGTGAGCCGTGCATCGGCCGAGTCCGCTGCCCGCGCCGGTGACGATGATCACCTTGCCGGCGAAAAGACCTTCGCGGAAAACTGAACGGTAGCCGTTTGACGGCGGTGAGGTACTCGACGAAGCTGCGGGCATTCGGGTGTCTCCTCCATGTGCTGCGCTTTCGATGTTTTCTGAGTTTAGCTCAAGTTTTATCCGCGTGTTGCGCACGCTTGCAATTTTTGTTTACTCTACCACGCCATTAGCATTGAAATAATCTTTGAGCCAGACTCAATTCGCACTCAATGGCCCGCCGATCCCTTTCGATGAACGTCTCCTCCGTCTCCCGTCGCGTGCCCGTGGAGGCGCACTCCGAACAACGACTCAAGGCGATTCTGGAGGCGGCCTGGCTCGTGTTTTCCGAAGTCGGCTTTGCATCGGCCACATGACGGAGATTGCCGGGCACGTCGGCGTGTCGCAGGCGACGATCTTCACGTACTTCGCCAGCAAGCGCGATCTCTGCGTTCGCGTGCTCGGCAATTGATACGACGAGATCATCAGTCAGGTTGAAAAACGAATTGCCGCTGATCGCGGGCACGCGCAACAGGTTCGCGCATTTGGTGCGACGCACCTCTACCGGCTGACTGTCGACGGCACCGGTTTATGCGCGCTCATTCTTTGCGAAGGGCGCGAGAAGCGCAGGAGGGCGCGAGAAGCGCAGGAGGCCGCGTTGCGGCAGTTGCGCAACGAGGTCATCGGGGCGGTGAAGCGGTTTGAGGCGGCGGGTTGGAAGTGAGCGGCCGGCGCTTACGAGTCGGCATGATGACTGCTCGAGCGGCTAGGACTGCAGAAACGGAAGGACGCGTTCGAGCAGCAACTCGGGCGCTTCCTCGGGAATGTAGTGACCGCACGGCAGCGCTGCGCCGCTCACATGGTCCGCCCATTGCCGCCATTCGGCGAGCGGCTCGAAGCATTGCTCGATCACGCCTTGCGCGCCCCACAACGCCAGGAATTCGCATTCTATCTTCCGCCCTTCAGCGAGCGACGCGCGGTCATGATCGAGGTCGATTGTGATGCTCGCGCGGTAGTCCTCGCAGATGCCATGCGCGGTGCCGGGGTCGCTCAGACAGCGCAGATACTCGGCGTAGGCCGCGTCGGTGAACGGCGCGAGGCCGGCGCTGCGCGCGCCGATGGTCTGCTTCAGATAGAGATCGGGGTCCGCGCGAATCAGGGTCTCGGGAAACGGCGCGGGACGCACGAGAAAGAACCAGTGCCAGTAAGCGCGCGCGAAGTCGAACGAGGTTTGTTCGTACATTGCGAGTGTCGGCGCGACGTCGAGCGTCACGAGTCGCGTTACCGTCTGCGGATGATCGAGCGCCATGCGAGCGGCCACGCGCCCTCCGCGATCGTGCCCGATCACGGCGAAACGGTCGAAACCTTGCGCGCGCATCAGCGCGACCTGATCGGCGGCCATGCGGCGCTTCGAATAGTTGCCGTGATCGTGCGTGCCCTGCGGTTTGCCGCTGTCGCCGTAGCCGCGCAAATCCGCGGCGATCACCGTGAAGGCCTGCGCCAGCGTCTGCGCGACCTTGTGCCAGATCGCGTGGGTCTGCGGATGGCCGTGTAACAGCAGCAAAGCCGGCCCGTTGCCGCCGCGAATCGCGTTGATGTGGATGCCGTCGACCTCCGCCGACGCGTCTGTGAAATCTGTAAACATCGTTGCCTCCCATGTTTGGATGAAGTCTAATTGATGCCTGCAGCGATATGGTTTCGCCTAAGGCAATCCGGAATTAACTTTTTGGAACGAATCGATGGACGGCTTTTCCGACCTGAATCTGTTCGCGCTGGTGGCTCGCCACCGCAACCTCGCCGCGGCCGCGCGCGAACTCGGCGTCACGCCGCCGTCCATCAGCAAGCGGCTCGCGCAGATCGAACAACGCCTCGGCGTGCGGCTCGTGAACCGCACCACGCGGCGCGTGAGTCTGACGGCGGAGGGTGAGATTTATCTGACGAATGGCTCGCGCATCCTCGACGACCTTGCCGAACTCGAACAACTGGTCACGCAAAGCCGCGCCGAACCGGCCGGTCTGTTGCGCGTGAATGCGTCGTTCGGCTTCGGACGCGCGCATATCGCCCCGGCGATTTCGCGTTTCAGCGAGCGTTTCCCGTCGATGAAGGTTCAATTGCATCTGACGGACCGGCCGATCAGTTTGCAGGAAGAAGGCTTCGATCTCGGGATTCGTTTCGGCGAAGTGCCGGATGCGCGCATCAACGCGCGCTTGCTGCTGAAGAATCAGCGTGTCGTGTGCGCGTCGCCGGTTTATGTGAAACGGCACGGCGCACCGCTGATGCCGCACGATCTCACGCGCCATGCCTGCCTCGTCTTACGCGAAAACGAATCGGCGTACGGCACGTGGCATCTTTCGCGCGGCAAGAAATCGGAGACGGTGAAGGTGGATGGTCCGTTGAGCAGCAACGACGGCAGCGCGGTGCTGAAGTGGGCGCTCGACGGCCGCGGCGTCGCCGTGCGTTCGGCGTGGGAAATCGCCGGACATCTACGGCGCGGCGAACTGGTACCGCTCTTGACCGAGTGGACGCTGCCGAACGCGGATATTCACGCCGTCTATCTGGAGCGGCACCGTCTGTCGGCCAAACTGAGAACGTTTATCGACTTTCTCGGTGACGAGTTGCGCGAGAGTGTTCAGGCCATGTAGCGTGACGTGGCTTGAAATGACACGTTCGACTCACCCTGCCCGTTTGCTCCGCTGTTGCGCCCGGCTGGCCCGCCAGCGCAAGAGAACGCTGATGAGTGCGGCAAAGGCGGCAGTCGCCGCGTAACCGGCGAGGCGAATCATGTCTTCACTCGGCAAGCGGGAGATCAACAGAACGACTACGGCGAGTGCCAGCACGGCTAGAAGTCCGATGATCCATTTCATCTCTTGTCTCCGCGACCACGGTTGTGAAGTGAAGCGCCGCTGTTTTGCGTAGCATACCTGCGCGAAACACAAGATGAACGTCGTCGTTTACGTGGGCAAACCTCTGCCCGTGCCGTGCGCCTGCTGCAAAATGAAATCGATGAATGTCGATGCTGCGCGCGTGTGATGCCGGTTCGGCATATACAGCATGTACATATGCGTGCCGAAGATGCTCAAGCGCCATTCATCGAGCGCGGTCACCACGTCGCCACGGCGCAGATCGTCCTGCACCACATAGTCCGGCACGAGGCCCACGCCGAGGCCGGCGAGCACCGCCTGGCGCAAGAACAGAAAGTTCTCGGAGATGAGGCTCGGCTCCAGCAGCACTTCATGCCGTTCGTCGCGCAAATAAGCGGCCACGCGTAGCTGCCTGCCGACCACCGCCGCTGTGATCAGCGGCGCCGTGCCGAGGTCGTCGAGGCGCTGCGGCATGCCGTGCCTTTGCGCAAAGTCCGGTGACGCGCACGCCACATACCGCACCGGACCCATGTCTCGCGCGACCAGGTTTTGCGGCGGCTCGGACATCACGCGCACGGCGATATCGACTTCATCGCGCATCAGGTCTTCGACGCGGTTCTCGAACATCACATCCAGCACGATGCCCGGATACAGCCGTTTGAACGCGATCAACCAGTCCGACATGACGAGTTGCCCGTAACCGCTCGGCACGCTCAGCCGCACGCGCCCTTGCAGGCTTTGCCCGAGCGTGGTGACGGACTCGCGCGCGGCAAGCAGCGCATTCTGGATCGTGCGGCCATGTTCGTAGAGCTGCAGGCCGATCTCGGTCGGTTCGACGCGGCGCGTGGTGCGCCTCACCAGTTGCAGCCCGATGGAGCGCTCCAGCTGGTTCAGGTGGTAGCTCACGTTCGCGCGGCTCATTTTCAGCCGGCGCGCGGCTTCGCTGAGATTGCCCGCGTCGAGAATGTCCACCAGCAAGGTCAGGGAATTGACGTCCATGGCGGCACCTTTGTCAAAGAAATTTTGACAGTCTGTCAACCGTCCATGTAATTGTCAATAAACCTTGACCGACCCACAATCGGGACATTCGCCAGACCCGGCATGCTTTGCCACGCAGCCGATCACAATCAGGAGACAACACATGACCCCCAACCCTTCGGCCGATGTTGTGACGCGCGAATTGCGCGGCAGGGTGCTGCTCGTAACGATCGACCACGCGCCGGTGAACGCGCTTTCAGCCGACGTGCGGCGCGGCCTGCTCGCCGCCGTCGAGGCCGCGGACGCCGACAAGGCCGTGGAAGCCGTGCTGATCGTCGGCGCGGGACGCAATTTCATCGCCGGCGCGGACATTCGCGAGTTCGGCAAGCCGCCGGTGCCACCCTCACTGCCGGACGTGTGCAATCGCATTGAAGCGTGCACGAAGCCGGTGGTCGCCGCGATTCACGGCGCGGCGCTCGGCGGCGGCCTAGAAGTGGCGCTCGCGGCGCATTACCGGATTGCCGTCGACGGCGCGAAGCTCGGCTTGCCCGAAGTGCAACTCGGCCTGTTGCCGGGCGCGGGCGGCACGCAGCGCACGCCGCGTTTGATCGGCGCGCAGGCCGCGCTCGATCTGATCCTGAGCGGCCGTCACGCTGGCGCGAAGGAAGCGCTGTCGCTCGGTCTGATCGACCGCGTCGGCAGCAGCGACGACATCCTCGCCGAAGGTCTCGCCTACGTGCACGAGTTGCTGGCCGCCCACGCGCCGGCGCGCCGCACACGCGATGCCGCGGCACTCGGCGATCACGCCGCGAGCCTCGCCGCCGTCGCCACGGCGCGTGCGGAAACCGCGAAGAAATCGCGCGGCCTATTCTCGCCGCTGAAAATCGTCAACGCTGTCGAGGCCGCCATCGAACAGCCTTTCGACGAGGGTCTGCGGCTTGAACGCAAGCTGTTCCTCGAATGCATCGACAGCCCGCAGCGCGCCGGTCTGATTCACGCGTTTTTTGCCGAGCGCGAAGTGCTCAAGGCGCCGGAAACGCGCGACGCCAAACCGCGCGCGCTGAACACGATCGGCGTGGTGGGCGGCGGCACGATGGGCGCGGGCATCGCCGTCGCGGCGCTCGACGCCGGCCTGCCGGTGACGATGATCGAACGCGACGACGTGTCGCTCGCGCGTGGCCGCGCGCACATCGAGAAAGTCTATGACGGGCTGATCGCCAAAGGCCGCATGAGCGCGGAGAAGAAGGCCGCGCTCATGGCGCGCTGGAGCGGCAGCACGTCGTACGATGCGCTCGCCGACGCCGACCTCGTAATCGAAGCCGTGTTCGAAGACCTCGGGGTCAAACAGGCTGTGTTCGCTGAACTCGATCGCGTCTCCAAAGCGGGCGCGGTGCTCGCGACCAACACGTCGTATCTCGACATCGACGCGATTGCGGCGAGCATTTCGCGTCCCGCCGACGTGATCGGCCTGCACTTCTTCTCGCCCGCCAACATCATGAAGCTGCTGGAAGTGGTGGTGCCGAAACAGGTCAGCGCCGACGTGGTCGCCACTGCGTTCGAGCTGGCCAAGAAGCTGCGCAAGACGCCGGTGCGCGCGGGCGTGTGCGACGGCTTCATCGGCAACCGTGTGCTGGCCGTGTATCGCAGCGCCGCGGACGCCATGATGGAAGACGGCGCCTCGCCCTATCAGATCGACGCGGCCGTGCGCGCCTTCGGCTTTCCGATGGGCCCGTTCCAGGTGGTGGATCTGGCAGGCGGCGACATCGGCTGGGCGGCACGCAAACGGCGCGCGGCCACGCGCAATCCCGCGGCACGTTATGTGCAAATCTCCGATCGTTTGTGCGAGCGCGGCTGGTTCGGCCAGAAGACCGGGCGCGGGTTCTATCTGTATCCCGAAGGATCGCGCAGCGGCACGCCCGATCCGGAAGTCGAGTCGATCATCGACGCCGAGCGCGCACGCGCCGGAATCACGCCGCGCAGCTTCACCGATGAAGAGATCATGCGCCGCTACATGGCCGCGATGATCAACGAGGGCGCCAACGTCGTGCATGAGCGCATCGCGCTGCGGCCGTTGGACGTCGACGTGACGTTCCTGTACGGCTACGGCTTTCCGCGCTATCGCGGCGGTCCGATGAAGTACGCGGACATGGTCGGCCTGCCGAAAATCCTCGCCGACATCCGTGAGTTCGCCAAGGAAGATCCGCTCTTCTGGCAGCCTTCGCCGCTGCTCGTCGAACTGGTGGAACGCGGCGCCGATTTCGCGAGCCTGAACCAGAGCGTCTGAAACGGCGCATCATCGTCGACGTGCGTCATGATGACCGGCCGCGCCCCGCGCGCCGGTCGCTCAACCCTATCCGGAAGAACCGCCATGGATCTGAACTTCACTCCTGAGGAAGAAGCCTTCCGCGCCGACGTGCAGGCCTTTCTGCGCGACAAACTCCCGCAGCGTCTCGCCGACAAGGTGCACGGCGGGCGCCGTCTCACGCGCGACGACATGGCCGAGTGGCACGCGATTCTCAACGCGCAAGGCTGGCTCGCCAATCACTGGCCAAAAGAGTACGGCGGCCCGGGTTGGAACTCGGTGCAGAAATTCATCTTCGAAAACGAATGCGCGCTGGCCGGCGCGCCGCGCGTGGTGCCGTTCGGCGTCAACATGCTCGGCCCGGTGCTGATCAAATACGGCAGCGAAGCGCAAAAGCGCCATTGGCTGCCGCGTATTCTCGATGGCTCGGACTGGTGGTGCCAGGGCTATTCGGAACCGGGCGCCGGCTCGGATCTCGCCTCGGTCAAAACCACCGCCATGCGCGGCATGGATGCGCAAGGCGAGCACTACATCGTCAATGGACAGAAGACCTGGACCACGCTCGGCCACTTCGCGAACATGATCTTCTGCCTCGTGCGCAGCGCCACGGACGTGCGCAAGCAGGAAGGCATCAGCTTCCTGCTGATCGACATGAAGACGCCGGGTGTCGAAGTGCGCCCGATCATCACGCTCGACGGCGAGCACGAAGTCAACGAAGTGTTCCTCACCGACGTGCGCGTGCCGGTCGAAAACCTGGTCGGTGAAGAGAACAAGGGCTGGACCTACGCCAAGTATCTGCTCACGTACGAGCGCACCAATATCGCGGGCGTCGGCTTCTCGGTGGCCGCGTTCAACCGCCTGCGCAAGATCGCCGCGAAACAGCGGCGCAACGGCCGGCCGCTCGCGGAAGATCCCGCGTTCGCGGCGCGCATGGCGCGTGTCGAGATCGATCTGGAGAACATGAAGACCACCAACCTGCGCGTGATCGCGGCGGTGGCGGGCGGCGGCGTGCCCGGCGCCGAGAGTTCGATGCTGAAGATTCGCGGCACCGAGATCCGTCAGGAAATCTCGTCGCTCACGCGTCGCGCGATGGGTCCGTACGCGCAGCCGTTCGTCGAGGAAGCCTTGCACGACGGCTTCGAAGGCACGCAGGTCGGCCCCGACGAAGCGGCGAGCGCCGCCTCGCTGTACTTCAACAATCGCAAGCTGTCGATCTTCGGTGGTTCGAACGAAATCCAGAAGAACATCATTTCCAAAATGATCCTTGGACTGTAAGAGGCGCACGTCATGAATTTCCAGCACACCGAAGACCGCCGCATGCTGGCGGATACGCTCAACCGTTTTGTCAGCGAGCAATACGGCTTCGCGACGCGCGACCGGATCGCGCAGTCGGCGGAAGGTTTCAGCCGCGAGTTGTGGAGCCGCTTTGCGGAGCTCGGCACTATCGGCGCACTGTTCGATGAAGCGGACGGCGGTTACGGTGGCGGCGGCTTCGATATCGCCGTGGTGTTCGAGAGCCTCGGACGCGGGCTCGTGGTCGAACCGTTTCTGGATACGCTGATTGTCGGCCGCGCCGTTGCGCGGAGCGGCAGCGAGGCGCAAAAGGCCGCGCTTGGGGAATTGATCGACGGCTCGCGCATCGTCGCACTCGCGCACGGCGAGCCGGACAGTCACTATGAACTGTCCCGCGTGACGACGCGCGCGCAGCGCAGCGGCGATACGTGGCAACTGAATGGCGCGAAAGCGGTGGTTCAGCACGGCGAACACGCTTCGCTCTTTCTGGTCTCGGCGCGCACGCGCGGTGACGACGATAGCGAAGCAGGCGTGACGCTCTTTCTCGTGCCGCGCGAGGCGGCCGGTGTCAGCGTGCGCGGCTATCGCAAGATCGACGGCGGACGCGCGGCCGAAGTGACATTCGACAACGTCACGCTCGGCGACGACGCGTTGCTCGGCACGGCAGACGCGGGCTTCGCGACGCTCGAATACGCGATTGGCTGCGGCGTATTGGCTCTGTGTTCCGAAGCCGTCGGCGCGATGGATGTCGCCAAGGACTACACGCTCGACTATCTGCGCACGCGCAAGCAGTTCGGCGTGCCGATCGGCAGCTTCCAGGCGTTGCAGCATCGCATGGCCGACTTGCTGCTGGAGATCGAGCAGGCCCGCTCGGCGGTGATCAACGCGGCGGCGGCGCTCGGCGCCGAACGCAAGGTGCGGGAGCGCGCCGTGTCGGCGGCCAAGTACAGCATCGGGCGGATCGGCGCGCTAGTGGCGGAGGAATGCATTCAGCTGCATGGCGGGATCGGCATGACGTGGGAACTGCCGCTCGCCCATTACGCGAAGCGCCTCGTGATGATCGATCATCAACTCGGCGACGAGGACCATCATCTCGAGCGGTTCGTCGCGCTGGGCCGCGAATGAGCGGGAGGCGCGAGGTAGTGAAACGCCATCAATGAATCGGGTAGATGTTTGCTGGAGTATGGCGATCGCGTCGGCCTGTTTCGGTGCAACCAGGCCTGCGATCGTCCGTGATCATCACGAGTACAGGGCGCGCACGCTCTGTTGCGCGTCGAGTAGGACGGCAGACATCGAACAACCCCTTTTGTATCGAACGTCTTACATACCAAACATTCGCATCTAAAACTCGATCGGCTTCTTCCCGCCACGAAATAAGGCGCATAGAGTGTCTACGGCGTTGACGGCGGCCCGAGAAGGCCGCGTTTGATGATTCTCAGGCGATCGCGGAAGTGGAAGTAACAACACGCAAACCTGGCCGATGCCGCCGGGCGCCCAATAATGGGCGCCTCACGCTCGGGCCAGCGCGCCGGCGTTCAGGTCATCCGTAGGCCGCTTGCTAAAGCGACCTCACTCCGGCGAATCCATTCCTGACTGCAGATAGTTCTGGATGCCGACCTTGTCGATCAACTCCAGATTGGTCTCGAGCCAATCGATATGTTCTTCGGTGTCGTCGAGGATATGGGTCAGTATCTCGCGCGAGATGAAGTCGCGAACCGATTCGCAATAAACGATAGCCTCCTTGCAGGTGGCCTGCGACATCTGTTCCAGCTTCAGATCGCACTCCATGATCTCTTTGGTTTCCTCGCCGATCAGCAGTTTGTGGAGGTCTTGCAGATTAGGCAGGCCGTTCAGCATGAAAATGCGCTCGATCAGCAGATCGGCGTGCTTCATCTCGCCGATGGATTCGTCATATTCATGCTTGCCGAGCTTGTCGAGCCCCCAGTGGCCGTACATGCGCGCGTGCAGGAAATACTGATTGATCGCGGTGAGTTCGTTTTTCAGTTGCGAGTTCAGGTATTCCAGGACCTTTGGGTCGCCTTGCATATTACCTCCCTGTTTCGTGTGCGAAGACCCCGGTGCCGGCGAAGGACGATTGGTCGGGCAGGTCCTTCGGTGGCGTTGCACCAACACGGAACCGGCCTCACGTCTTATGTTTGCTGCCGTCTATCCCAGCATAGCGCATCGAAACGGCAAGGCAAAAAATGAGAATCGTTATCAACGACTTAGGGTAAAGGTTACGTCAGCGCTGAGAACGCGCCGCCGGCTTGCTTCCGCAAGCGGCATGCCACCTGGGGCGCTGGCTTTAACAACAGCGACAGCAGTTGAGATTCGCGCACTGCGGAACCGACGCGCCGGCATCGTTCTACTTAGTACCGACGAGCCCAAATGAAAAGGCGGCACGACACTAGATAGCGTGCTTGGCTCCATTCGACAAATGACTAGTATGGTCTGGTGACCAATCGCCTCCGACGCTGTGGCGCACAACATGGATTGCGACTTACCTGTTGCTTAGGCGGCGGATGAAACGATGCCTGTCTGACGAAGGAGCGACAAAATGAACGCGAGTCTTCAGGCGATGCGACCGCGCTCTCCAGACACGGTCGTGATTGCTCGCACGAAAGAACTCAAAGACAGTCGCGTCAAGGCGGTGAACATCGACGGAATCGATTTGATCGTACTCAGGCACGCCAACGCCATTTCGATTTTTCAGGGTCGCTGTCCGCATGAAGGCACCCTCCTTTCCGAAGGAACGATAAAAGACGGCCTTTTAACTTGCCGGGCGCACGATTGGCAGTTCAATTGCTCGTCAGGCTGCAAACAAGGACTGGGTGTATCGGATCTGAAGAGATTCGACGCGATCATCGAAGACGGCGACGTGAAAGTCGATCGCAACGAAGTGCAGGCATGGAATGCAAAGCGCTCTGCCCCGGACCATAAGACGCCGCACCGCGCCTCTCCCGTAAGATCGCTTTCCCAGCTTCCTGGCCCAAAGCGAATTCCGTTTCGTGGCACTACATTGCATCTACAACCCGAGAGGCTGCATCTCGTACTCGAACAGTGGTCCCGCGAATTCGGCCCTGTGTACACGTTCAGGTTGATCGGCCGCCCCTTCGTCGCGATCGCCGATCCGATTCTCATCCATCAGGTCTTGCGCGATCGACCCGGCGCTTATCGCCGCTGGAACACGATCGAAACGGTCGCGCGGGAACTGGGTATCAACGGCGTCTTCTCCACGGAAGGCGACACCTGGCGAAGGCAGCGCCAACTCGTCGCAAAAGCACTGGATCCGCTGCATCTGCGGGCTCTCTTCCCGTCGCTGTGCGAGATGACAAGGCGATTGCTGCAGCGATGGGAGAGCGCGACTCTCGCTCAGCAAGCCATCGATATTCAGAACGACTTGATGCGTTATACGCTGGACGTCACGACGAATCTTGCCCTTGGATATGACATGGGCACCATCGACGGCCAAGGCAAGGGCGACGTGATCCAGCGGCATCTCGAAGTCATGTTCCCGGCGATCAACCGGCGAATCAGTGCGCCCTTCTCCGTTTGGCGTGACACCAGGCGACCGGCCGACAAAGCGCTGGATCGCGCCTTGATCGCCGTTCAGGCGCTCACGAAGGAACTCATCGCCGCCAACCGTGCGCGGCTCGCGCAACGCTCGGCGGCGAACGCGATTCCCGCGAACCTGCTCGAGGCACTGCTCATGGCGCAACAGGAGGGAGAGGCGCCGCTGACAGACGACGAAGTGCTGTCCAACGTGTTCACCATCCTGTTAGCCGGGCAGGACACAACGGCGAGCACCATCGCCTGGGTTGCGTATTTCATGGCCTCTCACCCAGAGGTTCAGCGCAAAATGCAGGAAGAAGTCGACGCGGTTATCGCGCCTGCGGCCATGCTCGAAGATTTCGACGCGGGCGACGCCCTCCCCTATCTGAACGCCGTAATCAACGAAGCCATGCGGCTCAAATCCGTTACGCCAGTTCTCGCAGTCGAGCCGAATTACGACGTCCAGGTCGGCGACATCGCGATTCCAAAGGGGGCAATACTGTCGTTATTGACGCGCGAGGCAGGACTGCAGCAAGGCGGCAACTCGGCGGTCGACGTATTCGATCCGGACCGCTGGCTCACTGGCGCGAGCGCCGCCAGTCATCATCGAGCGGGCTTCATGCCGTTCGGCTCAGGACCGCGCCTGTGCCCGGGACGCAGCCTCGCTTTGATGGAAGTGAGATCCGCAGTGGCCATGCTGTGCCGCAACTTCGACCTGTTGCAGGTCAAAGACGCGCCCGAGGTAGAGGAAGTGTTCGCGTTTTCGATGGTACCGCGGAACCTGCGCGTCGAACTGCGCCGACGCGGCTAGTCGATCCATCAACACAAGACGGGCTCCCTTCTGTGCGCGCCAATCGTGCCGACGCGAAGCTGAACGGCGCGCTCACGAAAGCGCGTCGAGCAACGCATACCATGCCACTCCCGCGCTGATATAAAACCGCTGCAACGCATGCAACGGTATCGGTTCGATCGAAGTCGGCGGAAACGGCAAGCCTCTCGTCGTCCCGGCGATAAATGCGGCCAGATGCTTTCCCAACGTAGTCGCCATTGCGATGCCACGTCCGTTGTAGCCGAGCGCGATCGTCACGCCTTCCGCCGGCACATGCACGTGCGGCAAGAAGTTGCGCGTAATGGCGATGCGGCCCGCCCAGCGGAATTCGTACTCGGTGCCCTTCAGCTGTGGAAACATCAACTGCGCGGCACGCTCGAGATGCGCCCAATCCCCTGCGTTGCGAGGTTCGCGAAATGGTCCTCGACCGCCCATCAGCAAGCGTCCATCCGCGTCCTTGCGAAAGTACAGCAGCAGGCGCCGCGAATCGGAAGCCACTTCGCCACCCGGCAGAATCGTTGCGCCGACGTCGCCCCGCAGCGGCTTCGTCGCGACAATGAAGCTGTTTGCCGCGATTACCGATTGCGCAAGACGTGGCCAAAGCCCGTCGGTATAGCCGTTGGTGGCGAGCAGCACCTGTTTCGCCTCGATGACCGGACCATGCGCCGTGCGAATCCGCCATCCGTTCACGCCGCGCTCGACACTCGCGGCTCGGGTTCCGCCGTGAATCGCCGCGCCCGCCGCTTGCGCCGCGCGCGCAAGGCCGCGCGCGTAGCTCAGCGGTTGCACGCTGCCCGCGCGCCGATCGACCCAGCCGCCGACGAACGCATCCGTGCCGAGCCGCTCCGATACTTGCGCGCGGTCGAGCAGTTCGACCGGCGCGCCGCGCGATTCCCATTGCCGCGCCCGCGCGTGCAGCGTGCCCAGCAGCTTGTGCGAATGGGTCGGCTGAATCCAGCCCGCGCGTGTGGCATTGCAGCGAATACCGTGGCGCGCGATCAGATCGAAGACCGTATCCGCGGCGCCGCCCGCCATTTGCACGAGCGCGTCGCCGTCGCGCGGACCGTAGCGCCGGATGAGCTCATTGGGATCGTATTTCAGGCCGGGAATGACCTGGCCGCCATTGCGGCCGGATGCTCCCCAACCGGGTTCGTTGGCGTCGATCACGCAGACGCGCACGCCCTGCTCCGCCAGATGCAACGCCGTCGACAAACCGGTATAGCCGGCGCCGACGATCGCCACGTCGACCGTAATCGAATCGTCGAGCGGAGGCGTCTCGATTGCGGGTTCCGCCGTCGCTGCCCAGAGAGACGGGGGCAACGGTTTTGCAACTTCAACCTGACTCATGATGGTATTCAAATCCGATGGGCTTCGGTCGGCGCCGGCATCTTGCCGAGAAACTCGCGCGTGCGCGCATGGCGCGGATGGTCGAACAACTCCCGCGCGCTGCCTTCTTCATGGATCGCACCGTCATGAAGAAAACACACACGGTCGGCCACTTCGCGCGCAAAGGCCATTTCGTGCGTGACGACGATCATCGTCATGCCGTCGTCGGCAAGCTGGCGCATCACACCGAGCACTTCGCCGACCAGTTCCGGATCGAGCGCCGAGGTGGGTTCGTCGAAGAGAATCGCTTTCGGCTCCATGGCCAGCGCGCGTGCAATCGCCACACGCTGCCGCTGACCGCCCGACATTTCCGCGGGATAAGCATTCATCCGATGCGCGAGACCGACCTTGTCGAGCAGATGCCGCGCCCGCTCGCGTGCCTGAGCGCGCACTTCTTTCTTGACGAACACCGGCCCCTCGGCCACGTTTTCCAGCGCCGTGCGATGGGGAAACAGATTGAAGCGCTGGAACACCATACCGACCTGCGCACGCAGCTCGTGAATCTGCTTCGATTTCGCATCGACGGCGCAACCTTCGACAGTAATCGCGCCGGCGTCATGCCGCTCCAGTCCGTTGATGCAGCGTAACAGCGTGGATTTGCCCGAGCCCGACGGACCGATCAGACACACGACCTGGCCGCGTTCGACACTCAGACTGACGCCCTTCAGCACGTGCTGATCATGAAAGCGCTTGTGAATCGAGTCGACCTTGATCATCGTTTTCCCTTCAGGCCAAGGCGGCGTTCGAGCCGCCGCAGTCCATAGACGAGCGGCAGGCTGAGTCCGAGATAAAGCAGCGCGACCAGCGTGAATACCGTCATGTTCTGAAACGTCGACGATGCAATGAGCTGCCCTGCACGCGTCATTTCGGCGACCGTGATCGTCGAGGCGAGCGACGAATCCTTGAGCATCATCACGAGCGTATTGCCGTATGGCGGCAGTGCGATCCTGAACGCCTGGGGAAGCACCACGCGCCGCATGATCATCGCGCCGCGCATGCCGATGGACTGCGCCGCTTCGATCTGCCCGTGATCGATCGCCTGAATGCCCGCGCGGAAGTTCTCCGCCTGATACACCGAGTACGCGATACCGAGCCCGATGAAGCCGGCCTGGAAGGCCGACAACTGCACGCCGAGATCGGGCAGCACGAAGTAGATATAAAAGAGCTGAACGATGATCGGCAGTCCGCGAATCACGTTGATAAACGTGGCGGCCGCGTTCGACACGATGCGGTTGTCGGACACGCGCATCAGCGCGAGCACCAGACCGAGCACGGTGCTCAGAATGAACGAGCAGAAGGTGATCTCGATCGTGACGACCGCGCCTTTCAGCAGGATCGGCAGGAATTCGACGGCGTTCTGGAAGAACATGGCGGGCAGTCCTTATTCTGAAGACGGCGTCATTCCACCTGCCACTTCTTGACGATCTGCGTCAGCGTGCCGTCAGCCTTGATCTTCTTGATGCCTGCGTTCAACTGCTCCAGCGTGGCCGTGTCGCCCTTGCGCACGACGAAACACAATTGACCTTTTACCGACGGCTGATATCCGCTGACGAGGCGCAGTTGCGGATTCGGATTGTGCTGAAGCTGATACGCAATGATCGGATGATCGCCGAAGCCCGCCTTGATGCGGCCCAACGCGACGTCGCGCATGATGTCGGCGACCGAATCGTAGGTGCGCACTTCCTTGAAGATGCCCTTCTTGTTCAAGGCGTCGACGAAAGCGGTGCCGACCTGCGCGCCGACGACCTCGCCCTTGAGATCGTCCATTGACGTGTACTGGCCTTTGTCGTCGGCGCGTACGATCAGGCCTTCGCCGTACGAATAGACCGTGTCGGAGAAATCGACGACCTGCTCGCGCGCCGGCGTCTTCAGCATGGCCGCCGAAATGATGTCGATCTTTTTGGTGGTCAGCGACGGAATCAGCGACGAAAACGTGGTCTGCTCGATCTTCACATCGAAGCCTGCCGCCTTGCCGGTCGCGGTGATCGCATCGACGAGCAGCCCCTGGATCGAATTGCTCTTCACGTCGAGAAAGGTAAAGGGCACCCCGGTGGCCGTCGAGCCGACCTCGTAGGTGGTGGCGGCCGCCGACCAGGCCGGCGCACCGGCGAGCAGCAATCCTGTTGCAAAGACACTAGCGAAGCGTTTGGCAAACTGGAACATGAGTCTCTCCACGGGGTTGGTGAGGGCCGATGGAAATATCGGCAGCCATCGGTTAGAGCATGATATTCGAATCAAAAATATCGACAATCGTAAATTGCGTATCGATATTCGATATGCTAGTCTCGATCACGCACCTAAACAATTGGGTAATTCCATGACACGCAAGACGCCCGACGCGCAGCGGCAAGCGCCTCCGGAGCCGGATGAGACGCCGGACGCACTGTTCAATCAGTCGCTGGAGAAGGGAATCGCGGTGCTGCGCGCGTTCAGTGCGCAGCGCAGGTCGATGACGCTGCCGGAAGTCGCGGAGGCGACGTCCATCACCAAGAGTTCTGCGCAGCGCATGATCTACACGCTGGAGAAGCTCGGCTATGTGAGAAAGCATCCGCGTACGAAGCGGTATCAGCTCGCGCCGCGCGTGATGCAAATCGGTTTCAACTATCTTGCGGCCGACACGCTGATCGACGTCGCCAACCCGTTTCTCTCCGAGCTCACCAACGTCACTGGGGAGACGACCAATCTGACCGAGCCGGACGGTGTCGACATGGTCTACGTCGCGCGCTTCGTCTGCATGAAGTTCGTGCCGATTCATATGCCGATCGGCAGCCGTATTCCGATGTACTGCACGGCGTCGGGGCGTGCGTATCTCGCTGCGCTGCCGGAAGACGAGTCACGCGCGCTGCTGGTGGCCAGCGATCGTGTAACGCACACGCAGTACACCGTCACGGATCTCGAGGAGATCGGGACGCGTCTCGCGCTTGGGCGGCGCAATGGCTACGCGTCGAACCGCGAGGAGTTGTTCATCGGCGATATGACGATTGCGGCGGCCGTGCTCGACGGAGAGCGCCGGCCTGTCGGTGCGGTTCATGTCGTCGCGCCGACGAGCCGCTGGACGCTCGCGGAAGCGGAAGCGCGGCTGGCGCCGGCGGTGATCGATAGCGCGCGTGGTATCAGCAGTTCGATCAGGACGCTGGTCTGAAATGGCGTTTCGTGCGGGCTCGTAGGACCGCGCAACAGACTGCTTACCGTCGTGTGACGGTCTTCGTCTCCGGGCTCGAAGTAGAAGAAGACGGAAACGCCATCCCGCCTTCGGCCTCGCTCCAGCGCGCGACCCATTCGGGCAGCGCCGGCGATGGTTGCGTCACGCCGGACAGTCGCAATAACTCGGCAGTCGTGACGACTCCGCCGCTTCGCTTCAGGAAGCGCGCTCGCACGACGGCCAACGCGACTTGCGCATCGTCGCGCATGAACCCTTGCTCGATGAAGATGTGCTTGTCATCCCAGCCGATCACACGGGTCCGGACGTCATAACGATTGCCGAGTTCGAGCGAGCGGTGAAAACGCATCGTTTCCAGCGTGACGACCGGATACCAGCGTTGCGCCTTCAATTGGCGCCACAAGCCGCTGCGCATCATCAGATCGACTCGCGCCAGATCGAGGATCGTGAAATAACGGCCGTTGTTCATGTGGAGCAAGACGTCGAGGTCATTCAACCAGACGCGAAAAGGCGTGACACACGTATCGAGCACATGCAGCCGGCTGCGGCGCCGGCTGGTGAGTATCAGAAGCAACAAACGAAGTAGCAGACTCATGCGGAAACCTGGTGGTAGCGACGCGCCGGACGCGGCGGCGAAACGTGCATGGTAGTCGCGTGGAGGTGATCCGGGATTGAGGTGACGGACAAATCCGTAGAGCGCTTGCTCGAAAACGAGTGACGTGGTCGATATTGGCAGGACTGTGCCGTTGAGGTTTGAATATTATTATGGATTCTTAAGCGCTTTTTTTCGAGGCGCATACATGTCCGGAAAAACGTGCGGAGAATCACGCCGCCGTTTGCTTCGCATTCGTTCTTTCACTGTCCGCCGCTGTCGAAAACAGTACGCGATCTTCGAGAATTGATAGGCGCTCGAGGTATTGATCGGGTTGTGTAGCCCGCCTTGCCGCCGAAGTTGGGTTGCCTTGAGCACGCGCCCAGCGCGGAGAGCGTCGGCGAATAGTTGAGCGGACTGACCAAATAGCCACCCGTTGTCGGCGACAGATTGAGGCGGACGATCCAGTAACCAGATGGTAATCAACGGCAGAATAGAAAAAGGCCTTACAAGCATTGCTTGTAAGGCCTTGATTTCTTTGGTCGGGGCGAGAGGATTTGAACCTCTGTGAACCCACGGTAGAATAAGGCTTTCCCGGAAGTGTGTCGTGGCAATTCGCTGCATTAATTGACACAGTGCAAGAAGTGTATCACGCGTAACTTTCCAAACGCCCGCTCTGGGGACCGTTTCGCTACCGGTTGCCGAGACTACTGAAGTCGGCCACGCCCTTCGCGCTCGTTATCAATGACAAAATCGCCTCTGCAGACACTTCGTTGTTCAAAAATCGCGAGAAAGCATGGAATAGATCAACGGATGATACCAACGCAACGCCGAATTGCTGGGCCCTCTCTATAACGTTACGTGGAAAAATGGGGCGGTCGTTCGTATCTCGCTCGCTCGGATGAAGGTCCCGCCAAGCGTTCCCGAACAAAATTCCCTTTCCTGCGGCATGCTCGTCTTCCTCATACTTGAGTACGTAGTCTTGAACCTGCCGAAGATGGGCCAGAGATATGCTTTTCGACACCCCTTTACACTCGGCCAAAAAAACAGCCCCCCTCCACTCCATCACAAACTCTTCCTGCGAGTATCGCGCTGGCTTGATAGCGGCACCTAACAGGTCAAGGCATTCTGCAACGAGGTCTTCTAGCTCAAAACTCGATACGTACAGCAACCGCTTGAAGCGCTCCAGTTTGGCTTTTTCGCTAAGTTGTTGTTCAACCTGTTCTTCGAGTTTGGCTATCTCTTCTCGCAATTCGGCAACGCGCAGATCAATCGGAAGGACTGACGGCATCGGGATAGAGGACAACCAATCTGGCACTCCTTCTGATTGCGGCTTACCTAAGAGATCGACCAACGTCGTAGCGACAACCGAATGCGGCTCTTCGTTACGGAAATGCGGCAGCACAGTAACCGAGCCGGGCCATTCGTGCCGCCCGCCGCCGCGCACCTCGCTGAAGTAGGTGAATTTTGCGGCCAACAGACCGCCAGCACGGTTGATCGCGTATGGATCAGCCTGAAACATCAAGGTGGCGAGGCCCTGTGACAGGACGGCAGATAAGGTTTGCGCGTGATTCTGCGGATGCAACTGATACACACAGTCCCACGACTTAAACTGACTTAGAAGGCTTGCAAATTCCCCATCGTGTATCTCGACAGTGTCCCCCTTCAAAGGCAACGACATAATGGGGACCGGACACCACAACCATTGACCATGATTACCATCAGGTAAGGGCGGGGCCCCAAGTACAAAAAGTGCGCCGTCTGATTTTAGAAACTGAGCAAAGACGTGCTGCAATCGAAAAAGTGCATCCGTGCCGATGTCCCGAATCGCGTCAATGTTTAGACTCGGCAAGAAAACAAGGACATTGTCAAAATCTAAGACGTTCACTGCCGACACATCCGACCATGACACCGCAGTAACGTGGTCATGCCGCAGCGAACCTACAACGAGCGTTTTTGTCTCTTGCATTGTGACGGTATTTGAAGAGTGGGAGACGCGAGCACTATCCTGTACGTAATTTTCTCGCCTAATCAGCTTTCTTGCCCAAGCTAGCATTGTCTACGTTTGACCAAAGACGTGTGTCGTAAAACGCCCCACCAACCTACGGAGTACGACTTTATGACTCCGCTCGGCTTTTCGACCGCTCAAGCAGTCGAACGCACGCGTGGATCGTGGCCAAGTAGTAATAGAAAGCCCAACTAAGCCATATTGACTGGTCATAGTCGGTCTTCTGATCCTTGTTGTGATGCCGGATGCCAAAGTTGTTGGCCAAATTAAACAAGTCCGCTTCATCCTTCGACTTCAGGACTGCCTTGGTCTCAGCCCTCAAGAATTCCAGTACGTCGGCCAAGTCGCGCACAGCGTCGCGTCTCTCTGAAAGGGCCCTTCTGCGGTACTTCAGCTTTGCAGCCGCCACCCTTTCGCGAACATTGGCCGCATCGGCATGCGGCAATTCCGCCGAAAGCATTGGCGCGAACTCATCGTCCGGGAGGACAAGGATTTCCCCGATCTGAGACAGTTCATAACCTTGCCCGTAGTCTCCCAATATGTCATTCATCTCTGTCCTAAAAACTTCCCGCCCAGAGCGAACATCGAAAGTGTTGTAATGCCATCCACAGTCTGCAAATTGGTGATAGTACCCCTCCACACCTTTGGAACAGTGATCGTAAAGAAACTCGATGACGTCGAACATGTCGTCTTCCGAGTATCCGGCGAGGTGCATCCGTACGGGCCATAATTCGTTTCGACGCAGTTTCCGAAACACGTACAAGGCGGTATCCGACCCGGCCTTACCATCAGCACCGTCGTGATCCACGCAACTGTAGCCGAACCACTCTTGGAATAGCCCGTCATTTTCCAGGCGATCGTATGCCGCCATAAAAAACCGTTTGAAGTCCTCTAGCGAGAATCCTTCGTCTGCGGGACGTTTCCCCGATCTCACGGAGTAGTAATGACGCCTAGGGGGAGATGGATCGCGAGATGACATGATGAAGGGGGCGCACTAAACGGTTGTTTTTGGAGAGGATACAACAATGATGGGCTCCCTCCCGAAACCTACAGTAACGTGAACCTCGCGTGCATCAAAGCTAACGCTACCATAGGTACTGACGGCAGGGCCTACACCGAGCCGGAGCGACTTACCTTGCCAACTGAATTGTCGTCAGGTCAAAGGCGCAAGCCACGGTGTACGCTTGACCATCCGTCAAACCCAGCAGGAGTGCCCCAACATCGAACCAGATGCCGCGATCCGGGTGGTCTTTCGGCAAACCTACTTTACGACATCGGATACACGCGGACTCATCATCGAACATCCATCCGGTTCCCGTATAGCCACCGTCCTTAAGGCGTTTATGTTCTGCGGCACGAATCTTAACCTTTGCGTAGATGTTCGCCAGGGGCACAAACAGGAATTGTCCAGCTATCCGGGGGCGCATGGCGGCAGCGTGGCGATACTTGGCGGCCTTGAGCGCTTTGGCCGCCCGCTCCTGTTCCTTGCTTTTTGCTTCCTCTTTGCAGACGCCAGCGTATGTTTCAGCGTCCATCATGCCTTGGCGGAACTCGAAGGTAGCCAGCGCTCCGCGTGATTGACCCTTAACAGGTAAAGGTGTTGATGTAGTCGTCATTTTTTCGTTGAGTGGTTTGTGCGCCGAGACATACCAATCTCGTCGCGGGTGGCGAATGGGCTTCTAGGAGACGCATTAGGACGCGTCAATCGGGCCGGTACTGGCTTTGCGACCGGGGTGTCGGTTCGAACCCACGGGCCACCAGGGGCCTCCTGACGCCACACGGATTCGCTCCAGTCCCCGATGGGGGCTTGGCCCAGCACTGCGCCTTCCGGGCCGAAGTACACCCAGCGGGTGTGTTCGACCGGGACGGGGAATGCTCTCCACAGGGTGGTCACTTTCAGGCTGCCGTATAGCCTCGCGCCTGAAGTTGCGCCCGAAGCGCTGCAGTCTCATCGGCGTTCGGAGCTTGAATGTGCGTCACATGCGGGTCCGAGCCGCGCCAGGTCGCATGCTTCTCTTGGGGACTCAGTTCGTCCGGGGAGCCGTAGGCGGCGCATCGGCCCGATGCATCACGCAAGGGGACGCCCTGGTGGTCGCATTCAACGTAATGGGCGTTGCCCGCCATACGGTCGGCTTCGGTCGCGGGCTCGCCCGTATGCGGGTTCAGGAAACGGATAATGGTGGACATATAGATTGTTCTCAGTTGGTTGATGGTGGGGACTGGGGTCAGTGCGAGCCATTACGGGAAGCGATGGCGGCGATGGGGTGCATGGCGTCCTCTCGGCGGCGCTCGTGGGCGATCCGCTGTTCCTCGTATCGCTGCATCGACTTGGTGTAGTCGTCCGGGCGGGCGGGCGCAGGGGGAATCACTGCTCCCGGCGTGGTCTCGGTGGGCGTCGAGTAGCTGCCCAGCATTCCCGCTGCTTCTGCCAGCCCGTCGATTACCAGCTTGACCATACGAATGGCGTCGAAGTCGAGCGGGTCTTTCTCTAGGCGGTAGGACGCCATGGTGAGCGATGCGGCTCGACCAACATCATGGCGTTCATAGAGCGTCGATGCGATTGCACGGAGGGCTTCGCCCTTCGCTGCTGGCTTCAAGTTCATGGCGTCGTGCAGCGCGGCAACACTCTCCTTCAGGGCTGCGGCTGTCGCCTTGTCGGCCGCCTCACGGGCTGCAATAGCGTCGAGGTCCGGCAGGTTTGCGGCAGCGCGTTGGGATGGGGTAAGTGTGTTCATGTTTAGTTGTTTAATTGGTTAGTTGGGGGATTGGTGAATTGCGAGGGCGCGGGCTTTCTCGCGGGCGCGTTTGGCGCGGCTGACGCGACGGGCGACGTCCACTGTCTTGCAGTAGTGATTCAGTCCGTCAGATCGGCTCCGGTCGCTGTAAAACTCGGTGACTGGATGCTCGCGGCCACAGGCGCGGCAGAATTTCAGCTTGACGCCATTGGGGACTGGGATGTCAGGCTTATCGTCCGCGTCGGCAATGAGGCGCTGCATTTCTGCCTCTTGAAGCGATACGACAACGTGACTGACCCAGAGAAAATCTTCGGGGATGGTGTGTTGCATAGGGGATAGGTTTGGTTGACGCGGGATGCGGCGACGCCCAGCGACCGAAGAGCCGCCGAGGCGTCTAGGGGAAAGCATTAGTTAGACTCAGGGAACAGCAATCGTGAGAGTCCGAAGTATTGGTTGAGGGGAATGAGTTGCTTGGCCTTCGACGCCACCTTGTCGGTGTCGCCTTGAACCGCAGAAGATACGAGGGAGCCCGCACTGTTCAGTGTGCCGCTCCACGGTCCCAGCAAATTTTCATACCAGGCATTTGCCGAGAACTTGGAGCCCTGACCGCCAAGCGTGAGGCCGAACTGCTGCTTCAGCTGAGGGTCGAGAAGTTTCACGCCAGCATCCAAGTAGGACCCGTACATGGCGGGCAGTCCTGAGCGTTGCAGGATGTTGTACGCGAACGTCGTAGGATTGCTCTGCATGTCTTCGACAGGATCACCGCCTTTCATATAGGTCTTGATGGCGTTGATTGCCACGCCCGTAGCGAGCGCCCAGCCCACAGCCATAGCGAACCGCATGTGATCCCCGGTGACTGCGCCGTACTGGATGCCCGCTCGGATGAAGTGATTTTCGAAAGCGTATGCCATGGTCTGGAACTGGAGGAACAGAGCACCGATGGGCTGACCCATCATGAGCGGCATATGCGCATAGCCACCAGTCAGCGAGGCGCGACGCTGCGTCTTGATGAGCGCAGTTTCCAACGTGGTGCGCAGATGCAGCGCGTCCCTGCCGGTACCCCACTTGCCCATGTTCGGGTAGAACAGACCGTTGCCTGCTGTCTCCCCGTGCTCGGTGAACAGCTTGGCGAGCCCGTTGGCCTCAGTGCGTCCGATGCCCAGCGCGGCGAGTTGCGCCTGCTGACCCTTGGAGAGCGCGTCGAACCCTTGGCCCACCCACTGCCGAATCTTCGCCATCTGGAAGACGCCCGCCGTGCGCCGGATATTGTCCGACCACGAAGAGAGTCCCGTGAGCTTGGAGACCGCAGTGATGCCCTGCTGCATACCGACTTCGAGAGCGGTCGTTGCCTTGCGCGTGAAGCCGGTGCCGAACCCAACGTACTCTCGGCCAGCACCGCGACCCAGGTGACGCTCGGACATGTTGCCCACCAGCCCGTGCTCGAAGGAGCCCATGAGCATAGCGAGTTCCTTTGCGCCCTCTGAGCCCTTGGCGACGTCCTTCAGGATCGCAGCGAACTGGCGGGTGCCAGTGCCGGTCAGCGCCTTCAGGGCCGAGCCAGGTGCAGCGAACGCAGCGGTCGCCAAGTCGTTGATGGCCGACATAACGAACCCGCCGACGAAGCGGAGAGTCGAGGCGTCGCGTACGCGGTCGAGGAAGTAGGTCACAGGGTCGTCCCCTCGCGGCTCGTAGACACCGAGGACTCGGTTCTTCAAACCCTCCAGGTCTTTCTGCACCATTGCCTTCTCGTGCTGTGCTGTCACCTTGGCCTTGCCTTCGAGGCCACCGATCTTCCGGTCGTATGCGTCGAGCACTGCTTCCATGCGCTTGTTGAACGGACCACCGAGGGCTTCGTGGAGCGCGATGCGTCCACCGAGGTCCTTGTGATACGCCTCCATCAAGTCGGCCACGTTGGATTTCAGGAAGCCCTTGTCCACCATCCGTTGATACTGCTCATCGGAGTAGGTGATCTTGCGCTCCTTCACGCGGCCCGAGTCAGGGAGTTCGTCCAGCAGGAGACCGCTCGGTGCCTTGTCGATCCCGGCGAAGTGATTCGCCATCTCATCGACAGCCTTCTGCACCGGGTGCGTCTCGTGTGCCAGGCGTCGCTGGTCGCGCAGGGACTTCTTCAGAGCATGAGCGGACTTGTTGGACTCAGCCTCGGCTTCGGTCGCGGCCATGCCCAGTTGCTTGCGCAACTCGAATGCGTCCCGACGTGCAGCCGTTGCTTCCTCCAGCTTCTCCCGCAGATGGCGAGCGGCATCAATGTGCCCATCCATCTCGTGCTCCAGCCCAGGCTTCAGCAGGGCCTCCTTCTCGTTGTCCATAATCTTCTTCACTTCCGCCGCTGCCGCGTCGTGCCATCGCTGGCTGTTCGCGTAGTCCTTGGCGACTGAGTCGAAGTCAGCGTTCGCGCGGCGCAGGGACTCTTGCGCCTCCCGGCGTTCTTGCAGTGCCTCGCGGATAGTGGCCTTCGCCTCATTTATTTCCGCCTGAGTCGCCTTGCGCTGCGTGTTGAGCGCATCGCGTTGCTGACGCAGCGGAGTCTGGGCACGGGCACGCTCGGTGCCGCCCAGGTTCTCGGAGACGTCCTTCAGTTCCCCGAGGACATCTGCCTTCTCTGCACGGGTAGACGCTTGCTGGCCCTTCAGGTCCTCCACCTTGCCCTTGAGGGACTCGGTGAGGCTTTGGGCTTCAGACGTTGCGGCGAGACGCTCACGCGCCTTCTGGATGGCTGCGCCTGCCTCATCGACACGCATGCCCTGTTCTTGCAGGGTGTTCGCGATGTCGGTGTATGCCGACTCGTCGCCGCCCAGCTTGTCCAGCGCGATGCTTACCTTGGCGTCTGCCTTCTGAGCCGCGTAGGTAGCCGAGGCCACCTTGCGCAGCACGGCGTTCCGTTCGAGGCTTCGACCGCGCGTTTGCATCTCATCGAGCTTCGCACGCTTCCACTCGCGCTCTGCGCCAGCGTGAAGTTGCAGGATGTCCGCAGCGTCGTGCTGTGCGCCCGCTTGCCGCCGCGTGGCCTCATCGACTCGCGCCTGGAGCATCGAGTTCGTCCAGTCGTTCTCTTCGCCGCGCCATGCCCGCAGGACGTCATTCAGTTCCGTGGGCGTGGCCTTCTCCTTCATCTCGTCCCAGGACGCGTACTGCGGTCCTTCGACGCCCTCGGGTAGCGCGGCTGCGTTGGGGTCCTTGATGTGCCCTTCCTCACGCAGCCACCACTCGGTGGGGTTTGAGCCGAACACTTCGTGGAGGTCGTTCTTGAACTCCTGCATGTTCCGCGCGATCTGGGCGCGGTCGTAGACCTGGGGAGCGCCATAGCGCCCCTCGCCCTTCGCGTCAGGCTCGATTGCGCCTACCTTGACGCCACGCTCCCACAGAGCCTCCATGGAGTCGTGTGCTGCCTTCTCTGCCTTGTATACCAGCGGGTGAACCACCCTGGCCTGAGCCTCGGTGAGTCCCGAGTCTCGCAGGGCCTTCATGACGTTCTCGGAGATTTGAGTGCTGGGCGTGGCCGTGTTCGAGCCGCGCATGATCGTGAAGACCGCCTGGTTGAATGAGTCGCGCGGAAGAGTGTTCCTATCGACCGCGCCTTGGGACGCAGAGGTCAGCTTGTCCTTCACGGACGTCTCGAACTGCGACTGACCGAGCGCTTGGTTCGCTTCGTTCCAGACGTTGTCGATCTGGCCCATGTCGAACTTGAACTTCTGACCGTTCAGCAGAGCGAGGTCTTCCGCCGAGGGGCCGTGAGACACGCCCTCCAGGTTGGCCTTGGTCAGCATGCCACCCGTATCAGCGAGACCCAGGAACAGTTCGCGGGCCTCGGGAATCGAGTAGTTGCTGAAGCGTTGCATAGGCGTCGCGCCCATGAACGTCGTGGTCTTGTCGAGTGCCTGCGCGAGCCGGCCGCCTTGGGCCAGTTCAGTGCCAGCCTCGTAGTCGGACGCTGCGTGTGCATCAGCGCGAGCCGCGCCCACAGAGTCAGCCGTACCGAACGTGGGCTCCTTGCGGCCATAAGGGTCGAGCGTGAAGCCTTCCTCGGGCGTCTGCCCCAGTTGCATCTCGACCACCGGCTGTGGCTTGTCCACGTTATCGGGATGCAGCGGGTTGTCGGGGTGCGTCGGGTTGAGAACACTGTCAGGCTTCGCGTGCTTGAAGATGCCACCCACGACACCGCCGAGCGAAGCAGCGATGCCGATGTTCATGAAGAGGTCTTTGGGGTCCGCGTCTCGCGTGGAGTCCGTGAGTTGCAGAGCGCCTTCCTGTGCCGCCGCGTCGAGCGCGAAGACACCGGCACTCTTCAGGACGCTACCGACAGTCGAGGCGGCCTTGATGCCACCGAGAGCCACACCGCCAAGCGAGAATGCCGAGGTGATGTCAAACAGGGAGGCACCCATGCCGAGCAAGTGGCCCCACACGTCTCCCCGCGCGGCCATCTCGTGGTCGGCAAGGTTGAGGCGTTGGCCGTCAAGGTATTTGCGAAGTCCACCCTCAGATTGAATCGTATTTATTCTTGAGTTCGACAGTACATACGGGAGGATGTCTCGGTATTGCGATTCGTTTGTCTTGAGATAAGTCCACGGGTTGAAGGAAGGGTCCCTCGGCTCGGTAATGTCGGAGTGCGTGAATTCCCGATAGCCCTGCGCAATACGGGTATTCACGCGCCATTCAGCGGCGGCCACCTCGATAGCATTTGGCTTACCAAGGTCAGGAACTTCGGTGTCCTGCTTGACGTGGATGCCGACGTTGTTCGGCTGGGCGTCCATGCCGACACCAGGGACCGCGTCGATGACGGGTGCTGGGGTCGTATTGTCTGAGACGGACGGGGAGAGTGGATTGGTAGTCATGTCGTCGTGTGCTGTTGAAATGCGGACGCCTGACGCTCTAAGAATAGTCCCCCCACAAAAAAACGGGTCACCTGAATAAACAGGGACCCGCTATGAAGGACACAGACCACGAACGACAGACCGAAGAGGCCCCAAGCGACCGACTGCTGTATAGGGTCCTCTACCCTATGCGGAGTTACTCGTCCCCCCGTCGCTTATTGAATTCGCGGAGCTTCTCCAAACGCTCCCAGGGACTCAGGGACTCATCTCGCAGCAAGGCGGCCTGACTATCACCGCTCGGCGGTGCATCTTCGACACCTCGCTCGCCATCGCGTCGAGCGACGCTTCTCGCCAGCTTCTGGCGGTACCAATCCTGAATTTTTCGTTGCACCCAAGTTGGTCCTTCGCGTCGCGGGGCGCTCGCGCGGAATGCACGGATGTTCAGGCTGCGCTCGCGGGCTTCCTTGGCGCGGGTCTTCTGAGCGTCGCGACGCTTGACGGCGTCCGCTGCGGTCATCTGGAAGTGCTGGAGACAGTAGGCGTCGCTCGCGAGGTCCCTACGCTTCACATAGCCGCGTCGATTGGCGTCCCATGACTTCCTTGGATTCCGTGCGCGGGCTTCGCGGGCCTTCCGCTGGAAACAGTCCCTGCAATCGAGCGAATAGGCGGATTTTGTCCACAGTGGGTATTTCACATTGCGGTAGAAGGCGGATACGGGTCTCTCCGTGCGGCATGTGCGACATACGAGTGTCGCCGGGGGCTTCCAGCCCTTCGGAATTCTGGTCAACATTTCACGATATGGAATAAAGGATTGACGGGGAAGGCGTGCGAATGCGCGGTGATGTGCTCGACAGAAACCCGAGGGCCGATCCGGGCTTGCTGGCCGTTGAACGCGCTGCATTCCTCCTGCGGGCCTGCTGAGGCCATGTCCCGCCACGAGCAGGCTGCGCCCCAAGCGCACACGCGTTCCGCTGAGGCATACCTGTACGAAACACTACAGCCGCCTGAAATAACGTTCCAATAGGGTTGACAGTATTTTCGGAACATCTATAATTCGGAACACCAACTCAACGGAACAGGGGTGAAGCGCAGCATGAGACGCATCTACTACGGGCGTGTATCGACGCTCGACGGGCAGACCGCCGCGAGCCAATACGCGGACGCCGCAGAGCGCGGCATAGAGAGGGACGATGTTTTCATTGACGAAGGGGTGAGCGGGTATCACGTACCACCGCTTGATCGAAAACAGTGGCAGCACGTAGAGCGTGATTTGCGCAAGGGCGGCGTGCTGGTTGTACGGTGGCTCGACCGAATCTCGCGCCGCTACGATGAACTGCACGACACGATGCAGCGCCTCATGAAGAAGGGTGTGCGCGTCGAATGCACGCTCAATGGAATGGTGTTCGATGGGCAGGAGACGGACCCACTACGTAAGGCTGTGCGCGAGGCTCTACTGGCATTCATGGCAGCGCAGGGCGAAGCGGATTATAGGAACCGGCGCGATATGCAGGCGCGAGGCATAGCGATAGCGAAGGATGAGGGGAAGTACAAGGGCCGCAAGCCCGCCGTGGACTACGCAGAGGTCCGGGCGTATCACGCGGAACACGGAGGCTCTGTGCGCTCCCTTGCGGAACATTTTGGCGTGGGCGTGGCGACTATCTCCCGCGCCCTGAATGCAGCGACGACTACCCAGTAAAGGACCAATCATGAACGCAACCAACACGAACGAACTTCCCGCCCATGTGGTCGCTGCGATCTCCAGCGCCGCCAGTGTCGCTTCGCGCGTCCTCAAGCGCGACTACGGTGTCTCGGTAACCAAGGATCGCCTGGAGGCCCAGGGCGTCGCTATCGCCCGCCACGAGAGCGCATTGTCTGGGCGTCACCCGCATCCCGACCACGCCGCGTTCCTGAAGGACGC
The DNA here is from genome assembly GCF_046030175.1 of Paraburkholderia sp. RL17-373-BIF-A. Lineage (NCBI taxonomy): Bacteria > Pseudomonadati > Pseudomonadota > Betaproteobacteria > Burkholderiales > Burkholderiaceae > Paraburkholderia > Paraburkholderia sp. RL17-373-BIF-A. Next base: position 21,722 of record NZ_JARESO010000051.1, on the reverse strand, counting down.
GATGGTCGAAGCGCTCACGGAGCATTACGTGGATGCCGCGAGGTCTGCGCCAACATCAGTGCGACTGCTCGCCAGGGCTGAAGAGCGGACTTTGCTGGACCGCGTAAGGCACTGAGACCGCGCGAGCTTCACCCGGTTTCGAAGTGACCCAAGGCTCGCCGCAAGGCGGGCTTTTTTGCGCCTGACCACAGGTGAGAGATTCCCTTGACCGTCCCTAAACCGCTTGGGGAGGGCACGGGGGGAACCTGGCTCGCGCGGCGGCGAACACCCTGTCACGAATTTTCGTGAGTAAAATGAGTCCGACTATCCAGCGACTCAGGAGTGGCCCATGAACCTACAGCAACTTCACGCCGACATCGACAAGATTCACGCCGAAACGATGAGAATCCACGAGCGCAATAGACATCCCTGGGGCCTCTTGCGAGACCTCGGGGCGTTCTTCGCCGGGGCCGTCACCTTCGCGGGCATGGTCGCGGGGCTCTACGCGCTGTACGGTCACTTCCACCCAAAATGACTGCGTGGCATCGACCAGGTATAGCGTCGCACTTTCCCTAAAGGGTTCTGTGCGTTTTCTTCATGAGCCTTAATGGTCCCCTTGCTCGGTTTGAGACTCAAGTTGCGAGTCTATTTTGGTTATTACCTCGCCCGCCGAATTGTAGTATTCCGTGAAGATGTCTAGGCAACCCATCAACGGCGCGAGTCCAATCACCAGATGTGGCGGGTTCAACGTTTTGCCCAAGTGCAGCGTCCAGCTTCGTTTGTCAACTGTGGCGTAGGACCCCAATACGCCGGCAAAATTAGGATGCGTGTACTCACACAACCTCGCGTACATTGCTTCGATGCCGCTGAACTTTTTCTCGCAGTGTCTAATGATCGTCAGAATATTCTGTGACTCTTCTTCGGTGGAGCCGTCACGGCTGCCTAGCAATCCCTTTTTTATGAACGCCTCATAGGCGTCTACGTCGCCGCTGTTCAAAAATGCCTCTGACTTTTGACGGAACTGGAACATTACAGCAGTGGTTTCCAGTACTGCACGAACGACTACAAACGCGGGAACCATCGTTCGCGATGCAAGGAGTTGCAGAGCTACGTCCGCGAGGTCACTAAACCTGTGGATCAATACCTCCCGATAGCATCCTGCTCGAAACAACATTTCTGCGTTTGATCTGTAATCGCTGCGGCGAAGTGCGACCGTAAGTGCATTACGGACATTGTCTGCATATTTACCTGCAAGTTCGAATCGCTGTTCATCTGACATTTTCTCAACATCAATCTCTTCCATTTACGATTCTCCTGGTTGGTCCCAAAATGATAGTCGAAGGGAACATGCGACGCCTGGAGCGGCAGCGCTCGATAAGCGTTCAGTGTCAGTCAATTGCAACGCGCATATTCAGAGGGGTGCACGGCAAACGCGGGCAATTGAACGCGCCTCCCGACGCCTTACGGCACAACTGTTCTCCATCGTGTCATCGTTCAAAACAACGCTTTACTAAAGTGCCATTCCCAATTTGCGGCTGGTCATGCAGTCTGCTGTGGGCTGATTGCCCAAGCGGGCTCAGAGGCTATATGGATGCCTGTGAGCCAAGCCGCATCGCTGCGAAGCGTAGAGATGCCAGAGCTGCTTCCTGAGCGTGTACGGCAGACGTGTCGTTGATCTGCCAAAGCTTTCCCACTAATGAATCGCTTTCGAGAATCCTTGCGTCCTGTAGTCGTCGGATGTAGCGACGGACGTTATCAGGGCGCTTGTTCGCGTATTGGGCGTACCACTTAGCCAGCGCTTGGATTCCCGGCGTGACCCCTCGCCGTCTATTGCGAAACTGCAACACGAATAGGGCGAAAGCGCGCACTTCGGGTCGCAACTTGGACAGAACATACTCTCGTTGACGACACCGCTCTGAAACTCGCAACAGGTGTTGATATCTTGAATCTCTAAGGGCGTTAGCGTCGCTAAGAATTTCACCGGTACCCCGGTCGAGCCATTCAACGACAATAGGCGCGAGATACTTTTCAACCGGCTTGCCCGATTGGATCATCGGTAACTTCAAGCGCCGCCAATGATGCTCGACCACATATGGCACAAGAGGTGCGGTATTCACGCCATCATGTTCGTATTCTACGAGTGGCTCCCGTTCACGGTCAGGAGCGTTGGAGTCTTCAGTCATGTTTAAATCGTTGTTTATGGGTTGTTGTTCGATAGAGGCGCGGTGCCCATTTACGTCTCATTGCGTCACCGTGAATGTCACTAGGACGTCGCGGATCGGGCTTCAAAGTCGCACGGGGTCGCCGCGCCGTAACTAACCGGGAATGGTCGGGCGAGCAAAGCAATCCTTCGAGACACTGCTATAGATAAGTATTCTTAGAGGTCGCTGAATCCCTCGACCAGCAAGGCTTTCGCCTCTCCCAAAGTGAGTGAAATCCTCACTCCTCTTCCGACCGGCGGCGACGGGCACGCAATTTCTTCGGTTGTCGTCGTCATGGTTTCTGCCGTAAACGAAAGCAGCCCCCGAAGGGGCCGTTGTTGTGTAGGGTTCTACCCTGTGCGGAGTTAGTTGCGCATCTTTTCGAGCGCTTTAATTAGCGGGTCGATCACGGATCGCGCATCTTTGGGTGCCACGCCGACCTGCTGGATTAAATCCGCAACTTCACGCATGAGGTCTGCCGCACGCTGGAGGCATGTAGCCGCGTGCTGCATGAGACTTACTATTTGTGCGGTCTCTGGTAAAGCCGCAGATTCGCTCGGCGCTACCGCGACCGCCTTGAACGCTCCTGTGGCAGCCCTCTTCGGTCGGCGGGGCTGCAAAGTCGCGGTATCAACGATACGCGTTTGATACCACTCTTCGATCTCTGTAGGGAGCGTGTCATGCGTGGTATCCTGCTCCCGCATCTCCGCAATCTTCTCGGCCCCCGCACGGACGCGCGGCGGAAGGTCACGAAACCCGAAGCCTGTGCCCCAGCGGGTAATTTGTTCGTCGCTAGGATTCATCATTCGACCCACACGGATCGCAGCGCCCACCGCGATCCAGTCCTCAACACCCTTGGCCGGGGATCTTTTTATGGCAGCCCATGCCTCTCTGCCACGATTGACAATATCGTTCAAAGGGTTTGCGGGGGGGTGGCGTCTTGCGCGGGTCATGAGGCTTCGCAGAAGGTAATCGCGCGGTGAGTATCGGCGTGGGCAAGCATAGCGACGGCAAAAGGCCCTGCGTTCCACTCAAGATATCCGATATCCATATGGCTTGATCGCCCGTTGAGCGAGGACTAGCGACGTCAAGCCTTGTCGGTGGTGTGGAGTGAAAAACGCAACACACGCCATCTCATCACCCGCCGCTGCGCTGTTCGCCAATGCATTGATGGTCTGTGCGTTCGCCTGGAGATCATCCAAGTTGATTGCGGGCGTCGCGTCGGGCAGCGTGAGTTTCGGGGACGGCGCAGGGGCTTCGTCTGATGTCAGGCCATGTCACCCTATCCAATGCCGCCTTCATGGTCGGCAGCGACGCAGCAGCGGTGTAAACCTTGCGCCCGCTCGAACCCGTCGCAGAGTGCCCTGTGATCGCATCCATTGTGGCCTCGCCTATGTTCTGCTCCGCAAGCGCCGTGCGAATCCAATGCCGGAACCTGTGTGCTCCTTTCAGGTCACCTGGAGGCAATCCGGTAGCTGCTCGAAATTGGCGAAACCACTGCCCCGCCGTATCGCCTGGGCCTTTCGCGCGGCCAGCCATAGACGGCATGGCGGGGCCAGTGCCACTCATGACGCCCGAGAGCCAATTAGCGAACCACGGATCGTCAAGCAAGTGCGCGGCGAGTGGCACGACACGTTCCGATTCCTGCGTCTTCACTTTCCCCGCCTCGGCGGTAATGCGAATAGCCGTGACCCCATTGCGACTCAAAAAGTCTTCGCTGCGCAGTTGTGCAATTTCACCAATACGCGCCCCTGTGTGCAGCATTAGCAGGATCGTCGCTCTACCGTCTGAGGGCTCGACACCTTCCCAGCGCGGCGTGTCGTTCATACTGGCAGAGAATAACGAACTCGCGAACATCAAATCTAGTTCGCCATCAGTCCACGGCTCGCGCTTTTGCGCCCCGATGGTTTTATCAAACGACAGGTCGAACGGATTACGCTCTACCAAATCCACCTTTTCCGCGACATTCATCAGCGCGTTGATGGCTGCGGCGTGATTCCCCGCTGTCTTGTTTGCGAACTTGCGGGCCTCTGTGTCAAGGAGGAACTGTACAAAGGCGACGCCATGAGCTTTCTTTAGGTCTCGCAGTTCAACAATACCCACTGCCTGTTCGAACAATGCCAGCGCCTTCGCCGTTCGCCCTACAGCGTTATCCTTTGGCGCATTGAGCCTGCGCCAGAACGGCACGACGTCGCGGAGGGTCATGGAGGGCGCAGCCGGTTCCTCGGGCTTCGCAATGATCGACACGGGCTCTTTGGGCTCGCTGGGAGTCTCGATGGGCTCTCCCCTGTTACGCTCGCGGACACCCTTCCAAGCCCGCACCATCGCCCTCAGAACCTTTTGCAAAGCATTACGGCCTTCGTCTGTGGTCCAGTCCACACGAAGCGATTGAGCGAGCGCCCCGCATGCAAATTCCGCTTGTCGCTGCGCGGCGTCCAGGTTACCCATGCTCAAGTCCGTCTGCAACTCTACTGTCATTTCATTGTGAATTCGCTCGACGTCCTTGAGTTGGTCTGGCGTTAGCGAGCGTCCCGTCGTTTCCCACGTGGGATTGACGGTTCGACCGGTTAGAAAGCCTCGCCATTTGCGGGTGCCGTACCACTGCGCAAAATACTCGGGGTTGTGACGTAACACGTCATCCATCGCAAGAATCATTTGCTCGGTCTTCTGAACGATGTACGCAACTAGCTCGTCAGTGATCGGCGTAAAGGGCGCGGGCTGCGCGTCGGCCAGAAGCTTTGCAAACTGGCGTTGATACTCAGCGATGATGGCGTGCGCTTTGACAGCAGCTTCATTGCGATTCGAAGTCTTGAGACTTGCACGGTAGGCATCGACGGCGAGCTTGCCATTCTTTTGACGCGGCCAGACAGGCTGGACTTCTTTGGGCACACCGATGCGCAAGTGAAACACGGAGCCGCGAAGGCTCACTCCAGCAGGAAGGGTAACGGGCATGTCGGTCATTTCCGTAGTTTCGCACAGCGGATTGACACACTCCATAGACACAGCCGTAAACGAGAAAGCCCGGTGAGCCTTGTCAGCATTGGCTTCTCCAATACTGGCTTGACTTACCGGGCTATGTCTCTTGGTCGGGGCGAGAGGATTTGAACCTCCGACCACCTGCACCCCATGCAGGTACGCTACCAGGCTGCGCTACGCCCCGAACAGCACAAAATTATAACAGACACTTCATTCGATTAGAACCGCCTTCTGCTAACAAAGGCGACTAGTGCCCCAACAAATCGATCACGTGCAGCAATTCCTTGCGCAACTGCTCGACGTCCACCGTGACAGCGGCCGTGGTCGCAGCCGGCATTGCTGCGCCCTCGCCTTCCTCGACCATATCGCCCGCCGCACCGTGCGCCCCGCCGCCATGTGAATCGAGCCGGTTGCGCGCGCCGTTGATCGTGAAGCCCTGCTCATACAATAGTTCGCGAATCCGCCGGATCAACAGCACCTCGTGATGCTGGTAATACCGGCGATTGCCACGTCGCTTGACCGGCCTCAACTGCGTGAACTCCTGTTCCCAGTAGCGCAAGACATGCGGTTTCACGCCGCATAGTTCGCTGACCTCACCAATCGTGAAGTAGCGCTTCGCCGGAATCGGAGGCAAGACGACTTTTTCGATCGTCGCTGTCATCGTCAGTTAGCCGTCGTGGTGGGTTGCGCAGGAACGCGCCAGTCGATCAGCGCGTGAAGCTCGCTTCAGCGCCGTTCTCGACCAGCGCCTTCAGCTTTTGACTCGCATGGAACGTCACAACGCGGCGCGCGGCGATCGGAATCGCCTCGCCCGTCTTTGGGTTTCTGCCGGGACGCTGGGGTTTGTCGCGCAACTGGAAGTTGCCGAACCCCGACAGCTTCACGCTGTCGCCACTCTCCAGCGCGTCGCGGATCACCTCGAAAAACGCTTCGACCATGTCTTTCGCTTCCCGCTTGTTGAGCCCGACATTGTCGAACAGCAACTCAGCAAGTTCCGCCTTGGTAAGCGTCGGCGTTTCAGTGGAAACGACGGCGGGTGATGTCGGAATTTCGCGAATCATGGCGCTGCGTTGCGCCGTAAGAAGGGCTTCGAAATCACTCGAGTTCATTTCATTCATATCTATCAAATGGCGCGCCAAGCAGAAAACAATGGATGCGGAAACAGCCGTGCAATTGTTAAATGCGGGTTATCCGCGCAACCGTGCGCCATATACTCGAGCCAGACGTTCCACCAGAGTTTGAATGGCCAGATCGACCGTTTCATCCTGAAGGGTTCCGCCAGTATCTTGCAAGGTCACACGGAACGCAAGGCTTTTCTCGTGAGCGGCCAGACCACCGGAAGTGTTTGATTTTGGACGGAATTCGTCGAAAAGCGCAACCTTCTGAACAGTCTTGCAGGCGGGTTCGGACTGGGCCTTCTGAAGCTCGTCCAGCAGTGCCTGAACCTCGATTTTCTGATCGACGACCACGGCAATATCACGACGCACCGGCTGGAATTTAGACACTTCCGACGGAGTGGGCAATACGCGCTGCATTAATGCTTCCGCTTCGATTTCAAACAGAATCGGCGCATGCGGTAAATCATATTTTTGCATCCAGCGCGGATGCAATTCGCCAATCCAGCCGACTGCGCGGCCATTCAGTTCGATACGCGCGCTGCGTCCCGGATGCAGCGCCGGATGTTCCGCTTTCACGAAGCGCGCGACCGCCGGTGCCAGCACGGCTTCCAGATCGCCCTTCACGTCGAAGTAGTCGACCGTGCGCGTCGCCGCGCCCCACTGCTCTTCGAGCGCGGGACCGTACGCGAGGCCGCCGATCATCTTCGGCTGCGCGAATCCTTCGACCGTCAGTTCACCGGCCTTGATCGACGGATCGTGCAGGAACACGCGGCCGGCTTCGAACACGCGTACGCGATCCGCCGCGCGGCGGTTCAGATTCGTACGCAGCACGTGGATCAGGCTGCCGAACAGCGTGGTGCGCATCACCGACAGCTGGCTTGCAATCGGATTCAGCAGACGTACCGGCTTGTCGTTGCCGGCGAAGTCCTGTTCCCACTCGGCATCGACGAAACTGAAGTTCACCGTTTCCGCGAAGTCGCGCGCCGCGAGCGCGTGACGGATCACGTGGATCGAACGCTGCGTTTCGTTGGTCGCTCGCATCTCGCTGGTCGCGACCGGCGGACGTGCGGGAATTTTCTCGAAGCCGTAAATACGCGCGACTTCTTCGATCAGGTCTTCTTCGATTTCGATATCGAAGCGATACGACGGCGGTATCACCGAGAACGTATCTTCATCACGCTCGAACGACAGGCCGAGGCGCGTGAAAATCTGCGCGATTTCCTCCGCGTCGATCTTGATGCCGATGATGCGATTCGCGCGCGAGACACGCATCTTCACGGGCTCGCGCTTCGGCACGTTGACGACCTGATCGTCGACCGGGCCGGCTTCGCCGCCGCAGACGTCGAGGATCAGTTGCGTGATGCGTTCGATATGATCGACGGTGGTCGCGTAGTCGACGCCGCGCTCGAAGCGATGGCCGGCGTCGGTCGAGAAGTTGTATTTGCGCGAGCGGCCGCGAATGCTGTCGGGCCACCAGAACGCGGCTTCGAGATAGATGTTGGTGGTGTCGAGCGTGACCGCTGTGCTGTCGCCGCCCATGATGCCCGCGAGGCTTTCGATGTGCTGCTCGTCGGCGATCACGCCAACGGTTTCATCGAGCTCGACCGTGTTGCCGTTCAGCAGCTTGAGCGTCTCGCCCTTGCGGCCCCAGCGCACGTCCATGCCGCCATGGATCTTGTCGAGATCGAACACGTGCGACGGACGACCCAATTCGAGCATCACATAGTTCGAGATATCGACGAGCGCGGAGATACTGCGCTGGCCCGAACGCTCCAGACGCTCGACCATCCAGTGCGGCGACTTGGCGCGCGCATTCACGCCGCGAATCACACGGCCCGAGAAACGGCCGCACAAATCAGGCGCCGAGATTTTGACGGGCAGCGTCTCGTTGAGCTTCACTTCGACCGGCTTGATCTCGAGCGGGCGCAGCGGCGCGCCGGTGATCGCCGAAGTCTCGCGCGCCACGCCGAACACCGACAGGCAGTCCGCCTTGTTCGGCGTCAGCTTGATCTCGAAAACGGTGTCGTCGAGATTGAGCGTTTCGCGGATGTCCTGGCCGATCGGTGTATCGTCCGGCAGGATCATCAGGCCGCTATGATCTTCGGAGAGCTTCAGTTCACGTGCCGAGCACAGCATGCCCTGGCTTTCCACGCCGCGCAGCTTGGAGAGCTTGATCGCGAACGGCGTACCGCCTTCTTCGGCCGGCGGCAGTTGCGCGCCAACCAGCGCGACCGGCACCTTGATGCCGGGCGCCACGTTCGGCGCACCGCACACGATGTTCAGCGTCGCGCCCGTGCCGGCGTCGACCTGACACACGTTGAGCTTGTCCGCGTCCGGGTGCTTGACGACTTCCAGCACCTGGCCGACGACGATCTTCGAAGTCGGCGGCGCGGCCGGCCGCAGGTCTTCGACTTCGAGACCCGCCATCGTCAACGCGTGCGACAGTTCATCGGTCGTCAGTTGCGGATCGACAAAAGTTCTCAGCCAAGATTCCGGGAATTGCATGGTTCTGTGTACGTTCTGATCAGGTTAGGTCCACGTCCGGCAGTGCCTGGCGTGACTCGGTGTTCGTGAGAATCGCCGGTCACTGCCGGGGACGCTGTGGCGGCATGCACTGCGTGCCTTGCCGCGCTCAATGCTTGACGCGTTCGTACGCGCCGGTTCAGGCGAATTGACGCAGGAACCGCAGGTCGTTTTCGAAGAACAGACGCAGGTCTTGCACGCCGTAACGCAACATGGTGAGCCGCTCGAGGCCGCTGCCGAAAGCAAAACCGATGTAACGCTCCGGGTCGAGGCCCATGTTGCGGATCACCGTGGGGTGAACTTGGCCCGAGCCCGAAATTTCGAGCCACTTGCCGGCGTTCTTGCCCGTTTCGAACAGCATGTCGATCTCGGCCGACGGTTCGGTGAACGGAAAATACGACGGACGGAAGCGCACGAGAATGTCGTCGCGCTCGAAGAATTTCTTGAGGAAGTCGGTGTAGACGCCCTTCAGATCCGCGAAGCTGATGTTCTCGTCGATCCACAGGCCTTCGACCTGGTTGAACATCGGCGAATGCGTCGCGTCGCTGTCCACACGGTAGGTGCGGCCCGGCACGATTACCTTGATAGGCGGCGTATTGGTGCGCGCGTAGCGAACCTGCATCGGGCTGGTATGCGTGCGCAGCAGCAGTTGGCGGCCGTCGGCATCTTTGCCGTCGACGTAGAAGGTGTCCTGCATGGAACGCGCCGGATGATTTTCCGGGCTGTTCAGCGAGGTGAAGTTGTACCAGTCGGTTTCGATTTCGGGGCCGTCGGCCACGTCGAATCCGATCGTGCGGAAAATTTGTTCGACGCGCTCCCACGTACGCATTACCGGGTGCAGACTGCCTGCGCCGGTGCCGCGGCCCGGCAGCGTGACGTCGATGGCTTCAGCGGCGAGGCGTTGATTCAGCAGCGCGTCGGCGAGCGCCTGACGGCGGGCCGTCAATGCGGCTTCCACTTGTTGCTTGACGAGGTTGATCCGTGCGCCTTCGGTCTTGCGCGTTTCGGGATCGAGTTTGCCAAGGCCCTTCAATAGCTCGGTCAGCGCACCCGATTTGCCGAGAAAGCGTGCTTTCTCGTTCTCGAGGGTGGTGACGTCGGAGGCTTCTGCGAAGGCTTTTTGCGCGTCGGCGACAATCTGGTCCAGATCCATTGATCCCATCATTTCAACGTCAGTGTTCAATCGAAGCAAAACTGGTTCCACCAACAAAAACGGGGCTCGGTGAGGAGCCCCGTTTTTGCTGCAACGTCACCGAGACTACCGGATCTTCGCTGCAACGAACCACGCAGTGTTAATTGCCAAAAGCGCAATCAGGCTGCAACGGCGGCTTTCACCTGCTGAACGATCGCAGCAAAAGCAGCCTTGTCGAACACAGCCATGTCGGCCAGCACCTTGCGGTCGAGTTCGATCGAAGCCTTCTTCAGGCCGTTGATGAACACGCTGTACGTCATGTCGTGCTGACGCACCGCCGCGTTGATACGCGTGATCCACAATGCACGGAACACACGCTTCTTGTTGCGGCGATCGCGGTAGGCGTATTGGCCTGCGCGCATGACCGCCTGCTTGGCGATGCGATAGACGTTATTGCGACGGCCGCGGTAACCCTTGGCCAGCTTGATGATCTTCTTGTGACGGGCCCGTGCGGTAACCCCACGTTTTACTCGAGGCATGTTTCGCTCCTATGAGTTTCGGTTAAGGGTTAAGCGAACGGCAGCATTGCGCGCACGGAGTTCATATCTGCTTCATGAACTGCCGTCGAACCGCGCAAATGGCGTTTGTTCTTGGTGGTCTTCTTGGTAAGAATGTGGCGCTTGAAGGCTTGACCGCGCTTGACGGTACCGCCCGGACGCACCACGAAGCGCTTTGCAGCACTCTTCTTGGTCTTCATCTTCGGCATGACAACTCCATTATTTGATGGATATGGGTGTGCGGTCGGCCATTTGGCCATTACCCGCCCTTCGAAACCCACTCCACTTGGTATGCAGACCGCCTGAACCGCCGGCAGCCGCTTTTCGGGAAACGACGCGCATTGTACACACGTCGTTCCGAAACCTGCTGACACCGCACCGGACACCCGGCGCCGCATCATTTCAATCTTTCACAACCGGAGCGCGCACCACATGGCGCGCCACCGCTCCAGCCGGTTACTTCTTTTTCTTCGGAGCGAGCACCATGATCATCTGGCGCCCTTCCATTTTCGGCATCTGCTCGACCTGACCAACTTCGTCGAGATCCGTGCGCAGGCGCTCGAGCATGCGCATACCGATTTCCTGGTGAGCCATTTCGCGGCCGCGGAAACGCAACGTGATTTTCGTCTTGTCGCCGTCGTCGAGGAAGCGGATGAGGTTGCGCAGCTTGACGTTGTAGTCGCCGTCGTCCGTGCCCGGGCGGAATTTGACTTCCTTGACCTGAACGATCTTCTGCTTCAGCTTGGCCTCGTGTTGCTTCTTCGCTTCCGAGTACTTGAACTTGCCGTAGTCCATCAAGCGGCAAACCGGCGGAACCGCTTGCGGAGCGATTTCGACCAGATCCACGTCTTGCTGTTCCGACATGCGGAACGCATCAGCGAGTTTCACGATGCCGAGTGGTTCGTTCTCGACGCCGACCAGACGCACCTCGGGTGCCGTAATTTCACCGTTGATGCGGTGCGCAGACTTATCAGTAGCGATGTTACGTTTCCTCTAAAAATTAAAAAACGAGCCGGGCTGCCAAGTGGCTCAATTGAACGACTGCACGTCCTGGCGCAGACGCTCAATGAAAGTGTCGGGAGGCATTACACCCAGATCGACACCACCACGGGCACGCACGGCTACCGTTTGGGCTTCACGCTCTTTGTCGCCGACCACAAGCAGGTACGGCACCTTTTCCAGCGTGTGCTCGCGTATTTTATAGCTAATCTTCTCGTTGCGCAAATCGGCCTCTACTCTAACCCCTTGTTTTTGCAACGATTGGGCTAAAGATTTCGCATATTCGGCCTGACTTTCCGCGATATTCATCACGACGACCTGCATCGGCGCAAGCCATGCGGGCATTGCACCGGCGTGGTGCTCGATCAGAATGCCGAGGAATCGCTCCATTGATCCGACGATTGCCCGATGCAGCATGATCGGACGGCGGCGGCTGTTGTCTTCGGCGACGTATTCGGCGCCCAGACGCTCCGGCAGCACCATATCAAGCTGCAACGTGCCGCATTGCCACGAGCGGCCAAGCGCGTCCTTGATGTGGTATTCGACCTTCGGGCCATAGAATGCCCCCTCGCCCGCCAACTCTTCCCACGTCACGCCGCAGGCCGTCAGCGCCTCGCGCAGACCCTGCTCCGCGCGATCCCACGTCTCGTCCGTACCGGCGCGCGCGTCCGGGCGCAGCGACAGCTTGATCTCGACATTGTCGAAGCCGAAGTCCTTGTAGACGCTCATCGCCAGCGTATTGAACGCGATCGATTCGCTGATGAACTGGTCTTCGGTACAGAAAATGTGCGCGTCGTCCTGCACGAAACCGCGCACGCGCATCAGCCCATGCAACGCACCCGACGATTCATTGCGGTGGCACGAGCCGAATTCAGCGTAGCGCAGCGGCAGATCGCGATACGAGCGCAGACCGTGGTTGAACACCTGCACGTGACCCGGGCAGTTCATCGGCTTGATCGCGTAGTCGCGCTTTTCCGATTCCGTCGTGAACATGTTTTCACGATAGTTCTGCCAGTGGCCCGACGCTTCCCAGAGCGAACGGTCCATGATCATCGGCGTCTTGATTTCGAGGTAGCCCGCGTCGTTCACGCGACGGCGCATGTATTGCTCGACCTGCTGCCACAGCGTCCAGCCGCGCGGATGCCAGAACACCATGCCCGGCGACTCGTCCTGCATGTGGAACAGATCGAGTTGCTTGCCGAGCTTGCGGTGGTCGCGCTTCTCCGCCTCTTCGAGCATGTGCAGATACGCTTCCTGGTCTTCTTTCTTCGTCCAGGCCGTACCGTAGATGCGCTGCAATTGTTCGTTCTTCGAATCGCCGCGCCAGTACGCGCCCGCGACCTTCATCAGCTTGAAGACCTTCAGCTTGCCGGTGGACGGCACGTGCGGGCCGCGGCACAGATCCGTGAAGCCGCCGTGCGAGTACAGCTTGATTTCGTCGGTGGCGGGAATCGATTCGATGATCTCGGCCTTGTACTTTTCGCCGATGCTCTTGAAGTAGTCCACCGCTTCGTCGCGCGACACCACGCGGCGCGAAACCGGCTCGTCTTTCCTCGCGAGTTCCTGCATGCGCTTTTCGATCTTCTCGAGATCTTCCGGCGTGAAGGGACGGTTATACGCGAAGTCGTAGTAAAAGCCGTTGTCGATGACCGGGCCGATCGTGACCTGCGCTTCCGGATACAGATCCTTCACCGCGTACGCGAGCAAGTGAGCCGTGGAGTGGCGGATGATATCGAGGCCGTCTGCATCTTTCTCGGTGACGATGGCGAGCGCCACGTCGCGGTCGATCAGCGCGGACGTATCGACCAGCTCACCATCGATCTTGCCGCCGAGCGCGGCTTTCGCGAGGCCGGGGCCGATCGAGGCGGCCACTTCGGCGACCGTCACCGGATGCTCGTACTGTCGAACAGAACCGTCAGGCAGACGTATCGAAACCATTGCGTTCTCCGTGGTGCCGACCGGCGGCGGCACATACAACCATCAAATAAGCCAAAAAAAATGCGGCCCCACTTTCGAGGGGCCGCATTCACATTTCCTGCAAACTACATTGGCGAAAGTGGTCCTCGACTAGCGTCGCTCCGAAGTGGTTTCGGTCAACGTTCGCGGTGTCATAACCGTATTCGCCTTTTGCGCCAAAGGCGCTTGCTGCAGCTTGCGAAACCCCGGTAAAACCGGAATTTCTCTTTCGTTGGTAGGCTCGATTGGACTCGAACCAACGACCCCCACCATGTCAAGGTGGTGCTCTAACCAGCTGAGCTACGAGCCTGAAGAAACGAGATTATATGGAGCCCCACACTGCTTGGCAAGTACTTTTATGCACCGACTTTAAATTTCTACTCACGTCCAGCGGATACGTCGACGGGCCATGCGCGCGTCGCACACGCATCAACTCTTGCGTGAAGCGCGCACCACCCCTGTGACCTCGCCGAGCAACGTGCACGCGCGCTGAATCTGCGCCGCACTCGACACCTCGACGGTAAATTGCATGAACGCAGCGTTACGGCGCGTCTGCGTCTTCACGCCGATCACATTCATCTTTTCGCGCGCGAACACTTCGGAAATATCGCGCAGCAAACCCTGCCGATCCGTTGCGTCGATCGAAAGATCGACGGGATAAACCGACTGGCCGCGGCCGCTCATCACCTCCGCCGACCAAGCCGTTTGCAACACGCGCTCCGGCGCCCGGTCGGCCATGCGCAGGAACGTCGGGCAATCGCTGCGGTGAATCGACATGCCTTTACCGCGCGTGACAAAGCCGCAGATATCGTCGGGCGGCGCAGGCCGGCAACAGCGCGCGAGTTGCGTGAGCAACGCATCGACACCGACCACCAGCACACCCGTGGACGCGCCGCGCGCCACGCTCGCGCCGCTGCTACGCTTCTCGAATTGCTCCGGCGCTTCGACCACGGGTTCCGGCGGCGGCGCATCGTGCAGCGCCTGCTCGACGAGCCGCAAACTGAATTCTTCCTTGCCCACTACCGAGAAAAGATCGTCGGTAGTCTTGAAGCCGAGCTTGGCCGCAAGCTGATCGAGATTGACCGAGGTCTTGCCTTCGCGCTGCAAGGTCTTTTCGACCATCGCGCGGCCGCTCGCGATATGTTCCTGCACTTCGACCGCGTTGAACCACGCGCGCACCTTCTGCCGCGCGCGCGGACTTTGCAGATAGCCGAGTTGCGGGTTGAGCCAGTCGCGCGACGGCCCACCCTCCTTCACCGCGACGATCTCGACTGTCTGACCGTTTTGCAAAGGCGTGTTGAGCGGCACCATCGCACCGTCGACGCGCGCGCCACGGCAACGGTGTCCCAACTCGCTGTGCAAGTGATAAGCAAAATCCACGGGCGTCGCGCCATGCGGCAACGGAATCACCCGCGCCTGCGGCGTCAGCACATAGATGTGGTCGTCGTCGAGTGTGGCCTGGCGCAGTTGCTCCCACGGCTGCGCCGCGCGCTTCTCGCCATGCTCGCCCTCGGAGACTTCGTCTTTCCACGCGAGCAGTTGACGCAGCCACGCGATTTTCTCGTCGTACTTCTCGTTGGCGGCGAACTGGCCGCCGTAACCACGCGTGCCGGCTTCCTTGTAGCGCCAATGCGCAGCCACGCCGTATTCGGCGAACTGATGCATTTCCTGCGTACGGATCTGCACTTCGAACGCGCGGCCGTCGTCGCCGATCACCACCGTGTGCAGCGACTTGTAGCCATTCGGCTTCGGCCGCGAGATGTAATCGTCGAACTCTTTCGGCACCGGCTGCCACAGGTTGTGCACGATGCCAAGCACCGTGTAGCAATCCTTGATGTCCGGCACGATCACCCGAAATGCACGCACGTCATAGAGCTCGGCGAAGTCCAGCTCCTTGCCGCGCATCTTGCGCCAGATGCTGTAGATGTGTTTCGGCCGGCCGCTCACTTCAGCGCGAATATGCGCCGCGGCCAATTCCTTTTGCAAGCGTTCGATAGCCTGCGCGACATAGCTCTCGCGCTCGACGCGTTTCTCGTCGAGCAGCTTGGCAATGCGCTTATAAGTAACCGGCTCTTCGAAGCGCAGCGCGAGATCCTCGAGCTCCCACTTCAACTGCCAGATGCCCAGACGGTTGGCGAGCGGCGCATAGATATCGAGCGTCTCGCGCGCCACGTCCGGTGAAGGCGTGATTTTCGCCGCCGCGTAGTAACGCAGCGATTGCAGGCGCGACGCAAGCCGGATCAGCACCACCCGAATATCCTGAGCGAAGGCGAGCAGCATCTTGCGCAACGCCTCGACCTGCGCGCGGCGCGCAGCTTGCGCATCGCGGCCGGCTTCGGGCATGGCGTTCTGCGCGGCACGCAAGCTCACGGTGCCGAGACGCAACAACTTGCGCACGTCGCCGACCAGTTGCGCGACTTCTTCGCCGAAGTTGTCGGCGATCACGCGCTCCGGGTCCTGCAGATGCGGCGTCAACGCAAACAACGCCGCCGCCAGTACCGCCGGCGGATCGACGTTGAGCGTGCGCATGATCGACGCCGTACCCGCCGCGTGATCCGCCAGCATTTCGCCCGACGACAGCCGCACCTCGCCCGCATGTTCGCGCACGAACGCCATCGCTTCATCGAAAGAAGGAAGGGGGTTCGGCGTGCTCGTAACAGTTTCGGTATTCATGGTGCGACGGCCCACCGGGCCAGACGATTCAACGGAATTTCAACAACACGTGCCCGCTTAGCTGCGCTGTGCAGCGACCACGCAGATTTCGACCAGGCACTTCGGATTGGCGAGCTTCGCTTCGACGGTAGCGCGCGGCGGCGTGGCGCCTTGCGCGACCCACTCGTCCCACACGGCGTTCATGTCGGCGAAATGCACCATGTCCGCGATGTAGATCTGCACCGACAGCAAATGCGACTTGTCGCTGTTCACTTCGCCCAGCAGACGGTCGATGTGGCCGAGCACTTCGCGCGTCTGACCCGTGATGTCCTGATCCGCGTCTTCGGCGATCTGGCCCGCGAGGTACACGGTGCCGTTGTGCACGGCGATTTCCGAGAGGCGCTTGCCGACGTGGTGACGAATGACTGCCATGACGAATCCTGAGTTGGTTTGAAAATTGATCGGAGATGCGTTCCGCATCGGGCCCCGTCAAGGACGCGGCGCGGAACTGCATATTATGACGCGTCGGCGGCTGGTCCGATAAAGAACTGCCTAGCGATGTTGATCTGATCGGCCGACAAAAACGCCGGCGCATGCCCAACGCCTGGGATTTCCGCACTCGACACCGCGCGCCCGGTCTCGACCATCTTCGCGACGGTTTCACGCGAGAGCAGATCGGATAGCTCGCCGCGCACCACCAGCACCGGCCCCTGGAACGACGCCAGCGAATGCCACAGCGCGGCCTCGCCGAGTTTGGACGCTTCCTCGGTGGCCGCGGTAAAGGGCTGCGCGATACGCGGGTCGTAACGAAACAGCCACTTGCCGCCCTGCTCGTGCAGAAGCGGCGTGTTGATCTCGCGCCACTCGTCCGGCGTGAGCGGGCCGAAAGTCTGCGCGAGCAAGGCCGCGTAGTCGATGCCTTGCTGCAGTGTTTCAAACTGCACCGGCTTGCCGAGATAGTCGCCGATGCGCTGCACCGCGGCCGGCTCCAGATGCGGACCGACATCGTTCAACAACATCTTGCGGATCGGCGTTTCCGGCAGACCGGCGAGCCCAAGCCCAATCAGGCCGCCCATCGACGTGCCGAACCAGTCGACTGTTTCGACATTCAGCCGCGCGATCAGCGTGACCATGTCGGCGACGTATTGCGGCACCATGTACAAGTTGGGGTTGGCCAGCCACGATGACAAGCCCCGCCCCGCGACATCCGGACACACCACGCGGTAAGTGCCGGCAAATTCCTCCGCGAGGCGGTCGAAATCGCGCCCTGAGCGAGTCAAGCCGTGCACGCACAGCAGCACGCGCGGATTGGCCGGGTCGCCCCACTCGGTGTAGGCGATGCGGTGCAAGCCACCGGCGCTCGCGCACTGCACGTAGCGTTGACGCGGCGCGAGCCGCCCGGCGGTGGAAGCCGACGTGATTTCGGTCATCTGGGTTCCTTGCAAAAGCGCTGCGGATTTGGCTTGGACACAGCAGGGATCGATATGCGTCCAATCTTCAAACGATTGTAAACCGCTTTGCCGCGCGGCAAGAGTCGGCCGAAAGGCATAGGACGCATCTGAACGAAGTGCTCCGCAGAAAACAAAACGGGCGAGACTCACGCCTCGCCCGCCTCGGAACCGCCTTGCGGCCGCCTGCAGCTCACACCAGCCGGATCGGCCACACATCGGCCTCAACCAGCCTCAAACCGCTTCAGACGGCCTCACTGCACGCCATTTAACTCACTGCGCTCACATCGAGCGGCGCGCCCGTCTTCGCCTTGATTTCGTCGACGCTCACGCCCGGCGCCAATTCGGTCACCTTCAGCCCGTCGTCCGTGACGTCAATCACGCCGAGATCCGTAATGATCTGATCGACCACGCCCACGCCCGTAAGCGGCAGCGTGCATTCTTCGAGGATCTTGTGCTGGTCGCCCTTCGCGACGTGCTCCATCAGCACGACCACGCGCTTGACGCCCGCGACCAGATCCATCGCGCCGCCCATGCCCTTGATCATCTTGCCCGGGATCATCCAGTTGGCCAGATCGCCCTTCTTGCTGATCTGCATCGCGCCGAGAATCGCCAGATTGATGTGGCCGCCGCGAATCATCGCGAACGAATCCGCCGACGAAAAAATCGACGAGCCCGGCAGCGTGGTCACCGTCTGCTTGCCGGCGTTGATGAGGTCGGCGTCCACTTCCTCTTCGGTCGGCGACGGGCCGATGCCGAGCAAGCCGTTTTCCGACTGGAGCCACACTTCGACGCCCGGCGGCACGTGATTGGCCACCAGCGTCGGCAGGCCGATGCCGAGGTTCACATAAAAGCCGTCCTGCAATTCCTTCGCCGCGCGCGCGGCCATTTCGTCACGAGTCCATGCCATGATCAGTCTCCTTTCGCGCGGACGACGCGTTGTTCGATGCGTTTTTCCGGATGCGCATTCAACACGATGCGCTGCACGAAGATGCCAGGCGTATGGATCGCGTCCGGATCGAGTTCGCCCACTTCGACAATTTCCTCGACCTCGGCCACGGTGATCTTGCCGGCCATCGCGCACATCGGATTGAAGTTGCGCGCGGTGCGGCGATAGATCAGGTTGCCCGATTTGTCGGCCTTCCACGCCTTCACCAACGCGACGTCGGCCGTCAGCGAGTGTTCGAGCACGTAGTGGTTTTCGCCGAACTGGCGGGTTTCCTTACCTTCGGCAATCAGCGTGCCGTAGCCGGTATTGGTGAAGAACGCCGGAATGCCCGAACCGCCCGCGCGCAGCTTCTCGGCGAGCGTGCCTTGCGGCGTGAATTCGAGTTCGAGTTCGCCGGCCAGATACTGGCGCTCGAACTCCTTGTTCTCGCCGACATACGACGAGATCATCTTCTTGACCTGGCGTGTTTCGAGCAGCAGACCAAGGCCGAAGCCGTCGACGCCGGCATTGTTGCTGATGCAGGTGATGCCCTGCACCTTCGAATCGCGCAGTGCGCCGATCAGCGCCTCCGGAATGCCGCACAGCCCGAAGCCGCCGACGGCAAACGTCTGCCCGTCCTTGACGATGTCTTTCAGCGCCTCGGCGGCGCCTGGATAGACCTTGTTCATCAGTATGTCCCTTCCTTTATGGAAACCCGAATTCGGATCGTTGCGGCTGGTATGACGTTGCGCGAGCCTGAGCCCGACACGTCATTCTAGTCATCCCCGGCGGGCTGTGCGCCCAGGTTTCCCTGCGCATCGTGCAAATGCCCGCCGCGGACAGCTTCGCCGCGTTGTCATGTGCTCGAAAGAGTACGCTGGGCGCGCCATGCGGCACAATACGCAAAAATACATAAGTACTTGCCGCCAGCCCATGCCCGCACTGGATTACCAAACCGCGTTCCACCTCGCTCCGATCGGACTCGTGCTGTCGCGCGAAAGGATTATCGAAGACTGTAATGACGAGCTCGCGTCGATTTTCGGCTGCACGCGCGAATCGCTGCTCGGCCAGTCGTTCCAGGTGCTGTATCCGTCGACGGACGAATTCGAGCGGATCGGCGCGCGGATTCCGCCGATCATGACGGCGCAAGGCAGCTACGCGGACGACCGCATCATGAAGCGGGCCAACGGGGAATTGTTCTGGTGCCACGTGACGGGCCGCGCGCAGGAACGCGCCGACCCGCACGCCGCGGGCGTCTGGACCTTCGAGGACTTGAGCGCGACGCGCCGCGTGGCGGTCGAACTGACGCCGCGCGAACGCGAAATCGCCGCGCAACTGGTGACGGGGAAAACCAGCAAGCAGATTGGCCGCGTGCTGGATATCAGCCCGCGTACGGTCGATGTCTACCGGGCGCGGCTGATGCGCAAATACGATACGGGGAACGCGACGGAGCTATTGCAGCGCCTGCTCGGGCATTGAAGCCGCCGCCAGGCAAGCACGCGGGACTCGCCTATCTATCGCCGCTCAGGCCGCCTTGACCAGCGCGGCACGCTCGATGGTTTCGCGCAGCATGTCCGGCACGGGGACCGACTTGCCGGCCGCGTAATCGATCCATACGCAGCGCGCGGCGCCGCGCGCATAGACGGTGTTGGGATCGTCGGCGCGCACCAGCTCGAAACCCGTGTCGAAGCTGCTGCGGCCGGGCGTGGCCACCGTCATCCGGCCGATCACGTCGCCGGGATAATGCAGTTGCTTGAGAAACTCCATCGACGCATTGACGATCACCGGCCCTTGGCCGTCGGCGTTGCTGCCGGCCAGCCCCAGCTGTTCGAACCAGGAAATCCGCACCTGCTCCATGTAGCGGAAATAGACCGTGTTGTTCACATGGCCGAAGGCGTCCATGTCGCCCCAGCGGATCGGCATCGACATCTCGAAAACTGCGTGAAAATCGCTCATCGTACTTCTTTATCGGATTGAAACCAGGTTGAAGCCGGCGCGTGACCCGGCGTAGAGACAAACATCAACATAGCGCGCGCCTTCAGGCGCAGGAAAGGCCGGAGCGCGTAAAACAGTTTCTTCGAACGGACGCTAATCCGGCGGGCACGACCTAAAACCGCGAGCGCCGGCTGCGCCGTCTTGCGCTCAGGAGAGCCCGAATCCGTCGTCGGCGGCAATCACCGAGCCGTTGATGAACTGCGATTCGTCGGCGGCCAGCAGCAGCAGGAGTCCGTCCAGATCCTCCGGTTTGCCGACGCGGTGACGCGGCAGCATCGACACGAGCTTCTGCCCTTGCTCCGTCGACCAGTGATGGTGGTTGATCTCCGTGTCGATATAGCCCGGGCAGATCGCGTTCACGTTGATGCCGTGTTTGCCCCACTCCAGCGCCATGGCTTTCGTCATATGCACGACAGCCGCCTTGCTGATCGAATACAGGCCGATCTGCGGCAGCACGCGCAAGCCGGCCATCGACGCGATATTGATGATCCGGTACGACGGTTTCTGCGCGTTGTTGCCGCGCATGATCATGCGTTTAGCGACTTCCTGGGCGACGAAGAACGCGCCGCGCGTGTTGGTATCGAACACGTATTCGAAGTCGGCGGGGGTGACCTCCGAGAGCTTCTGCGTGGTCGACACGCCCGAATTGTTCACAAGGATGTCGATCGTGCCGGCCTCGGTTTCCGCATGGGCGACGGCCGACTTGATGCTCTGGTAGTCGGTCACGTCGAGCGAAACGACGTGCGCCGCGCCGCCGGACGCCTCGATCTCGGCGCGCAATTCCTTCAGACGCTCGGTCCGCCGGCTCGCCAGCACGACCTTGGCGCCCGCCTGCGACAACACTTGAGCAAAGCGCTTTCCCAACCCGCTCGAGGCGCCGGTGATCAGCGCGACCTTGCCTTCCAGATTGATCGAACGGCCCATTGTCGTTCCTTGTTCGGTTGTTGTTACAGATGCGGTTGACGGGTGCGGTAAGACCGTCACTACGGGTCATACCGTATCATAACAATAGAACGATCGTGCTAATCTGTGCTCATCTGGTTGCAGTGCGGGTGTGCATCGCCCACAATACGAACCCGAAAAAAGCATTCTAACGGTAAGAGGAGCATCAATGACCCCCGCAAGTCTCATTGAGCAATACGGTCCACGCGAGTCGATGGAATACGACGTCGTGATCGTCGGCGGCGGCCCGGCTGGCCTGTCCGCGGCGATCCGCCTGAAGCAGCTGGCGGCGGAAAAAGGCGTCGAGCTTGGCGTG
>NZ_JARESO010000050.1:0-57745 GCF_046030175.1 Paraburkholderia sp. RL17-373-BIF-A | reverse complement strand
GCAACCGCTGCGCTTGCATTCGTAGCACACTATGGATGGCTACCCTTGCTGTAGCAGATCTGTAGCACGCAAGACTTCCCCACTTAGCACATCGGCCGATCATTTCGCAGTCCCAGCTCGCTGGCGCTCATCCGACGACAATCGGCCAGTTTTAGCGGCATGCGCTATCTTCGCATCTCGATGAGCAGCCACGTATTGGTCGACGCCAACTTGCCGGCTTATGGATCCCCGCCCAGACCATAGCTGCCTGCGGAAAAAAATACTTACCGGCGCAGAGGGCGTAACATGAAGGCAGCGGAGTTTTTACATTGAAGCGGCTAATCTCGCGCTTGGGGTGACGCTTCATTATTCGTGCCGTTGGTTTTTCGCATTCTCGCAATACCAACTGTCACTGTCGTCACCCATGCGAAAACGCGCGGTCGTGCTTTGCCCACTGCCGGGCGATACCCCGGTGAATAAGGCTTGCGCCGTGAGTCGCTCCCGGCCGCGCCGTTGGGTAACTAGAAAGAGCGACGGAAATCACCGCACTGGGGGTACATCATGATGTACGTGTTTCTGGCGAACAACCGCAGTGAACTCATAAAACGATGCCGGGCGAAGGTGGCGCAGCGGCCGGCGCGCGATGCAACTGCGCAGCAACTTCAAAATGGTGTGCCGATGTTTCTGGATCAGCTCATCAGGACTCTTCGGGCCGAACAGACGTCGCAACCCATGGACAGCCACAGGATCTCGGGTCCTTCGGGCGGGGGCGCGTCTCCATCCGAGATCGGCAAGTCAGCGGCAGAGCACGGGCGGGAGTTGCTCAAGCTTGGGTTCTCGGTTGACCAGGTCGTTCACGATTACGGCGACCTGTGCCAAGCAATTACAGACCTCGCGTATGAGCGCGACGCTCCATTTCTGATAGACGAGTTTCGAACCCTCAACCGCTGTCTGGACAATGCCATCGCTGATGCGGTCACCGAATTCAGCTATCAGCGCGATTTCGTCCTTGCAGACCGACAAGCCATTGAGATGCATGAACAGCTGGGGTTTTTCGCCCATGAGCTGCGTAATTTTTTGCAGAGCGCAACGCTCGCTTTCACGGCAGCAAAAACCGGAAATTTGAGTCTGTCTGGAGCCACTGGGTCAGTTCTGGAGCGCAGTCTGAACGGCTTACGTCAGCTGATAGATCATTCTCTGGAAGAGGTGCGTGCGGCAGGAGGAATTTCCGCGCAATCCGGACTGTTCTCCGTCGCCGACTTCATAGCTGAAGTGAAATATTCGGCTGACCTTGCGGCGCAGGTTCGTGGGTGCGTATTGACCGTTTCCGATGTAGACATCCGTCTTGCCATCAGTGGCGACCGCGATCAGCTTTATTCGGCTGTCGGCAACCTGCTGCAAAACGCTTTTAAGTTTACGCACCAACACACCGAGGTGACGTTGGACGCGTATGCGTTGTCAGATCGCATCCTGATTGACGTGAAGGATCATTGCGGCGGCCTCCCGGCCGGCGATGCGGAAAGGATGTTCCAGCCTTTCACACAGAACGGTGCGGACAAAACCGGACTGGGTCTGGGTCTGTCAATCGCTAGGCGCAGCGTAGAGGGAAGCAACGGTACTCTCAGCGTGCGCGACGTACCCGGCAGTGGTTGCATATTTACCGTTTCACTGCCCAGATATGCCGTCCCCGCTGAGGTATGACGCCATCGCACCCCTTCACCACCGAGGCCATCGAACGGCGGCAACTGCTCGAACTGGGCCGTCAAAAGTCACTTTGCCGGGTTTTTTCTCGGGCGGCGATAGTTCAGGGGGTGGAATGGCAGGCGCAAGGCCTGTCAGATATGGATGGCTACCCTTGCTGTAGCAGATCTGTAGCAAACAGAATTTCCCCTCTTCGCACATCTGAGGAGTATTCCGCTACCCCGGCTCGTGCGCTCATCCGGCAACAATCGGCCATGAACGGACGGTCGGCCTGTGTCTGCGACTGGCCGCTCCAGACGTCGAATGAGACATACGCTTAGCGGAAAGACCCTCAACAGTATGAGGTGTCACAGCTTTTCGGTTTCGTTACCTGTTCGGTATTCATGGCTACTCCCTTGACGTAGATGTAAAACGTTTGACGACAGGTCGTGCTGCCGTTAGAAGTTCAGGTGCGTCGGCGCCCTCGATGAGTGTGTGACGCAAGGCCTACTGCATGAGCACCGCTTCATGGCCAATTATCGTCGCTTGCAAATATGTGTTCTCTTCATGAGCCACGGGACGCGTTGCCGGCCGCGGCCTTGCCCGGACCGGATTTGCGCAGAGTCATCAGCTACTGCTGACCCCCGATCGTGCGGCCTCGACGGCCTTGTTCCGCTCGGACCGAGCCTTCGCAATCTCCTGATCCCGCCTTCTGTCAATGGCATGCACTTTCGCGCGGTAAGTCGCATTGGCAGCGCGTATTTCGCTTCTCATTTGCACAATGCTGTCGGTGCTTTCCGTCGCCTGTGCACCTGATGCGGCCGTGCCTTGAGCCCAGGCCGGCGTCGTGCCAACCGCCGCCAGTGCCATCGATAGAACCACGAAAGATCGTTTCATGCTGTTACCCCCAAGAGGTATGTCCGTCGATCGTGCGCGCCCGATCAAGGGACAAGGTGAGCATGACGCCCGATTGCGTCATCATTTACCATTGGGCGCGCTATGGAAAGGCGCGCATTGACCAGGATCAACCTGCACGATGTCGGTGGTGCGATCCGTACGAGCGACAAGCAGCTTTCACTGCGCCCACGTGTCGTCCTGCTTCGCGATGAGCTCGTGCCGCACGGCGTAGCGCACAAGTGCCGCGTCATGAGGAAATTTGGTCTTTTCGAAGATATGCGCCCGGTATGTGCTAATGGTCTTTGCGCTAAGGGACAGTGCATGAGCGATGAATTTCGGGGCCTGGCCGGACGCAATGCGAACAAATACGTCAAGTTCGCGGTCCGTCAGCCTCTGATGCGGCAAGGTGGCCCTATCTGCTTGCAGTATCTGCGCAACGAGGTCCGTCGTCGTCAGACTGAGATAAATGCCCCCCGATGCGACTTTTCTGACCGCGTCGAGCAGATCGACGCTCGGACTTGTTTTCGCCACGAAGCCAGACGCACCTGCCTTGAGTGCCCGGATGGCATAGCTTTCTTCGGGGTACCTCGTCAGCACGAGAACACGCACCAATGGCTTCTCAAATTTGATCTGTTCGATGAGGCTGATGCCGTGCACTCCTAGCATCGACATCCCGAGGGTGAGCACGCGCATCTCAGCGGAGCGAATGAGTGCGATCGTACTGGCGCCATCAAAACATTCCCCTACGATCTCAAATTCGTTATCGCGTTCAAGCATGCTGCGCACACCGCAACGTAGCACGGGGTGCGCGTCCGAAATTGCGACCTTAACCATTTGAATGACCCTCCAGCCGCGCGTCGCGCGCAAAGCATCACGTGCCCCCAACTTTGGCAGGCGTGCGATGCTACCGTGAGTTGGTTTTGCGACACCGCCGGGAGCATCGAAACTGTCAGCCTGCAGTTCCTCCCCGTCCGGATCCCGGCTCAGCACGTGTCTGGCGCGCCGGAACTGTCGACTCAACAGGCTCCGCGCGCTGCCTTTGCAGGCAATGCAGTCTGCCGTCAATCTGGTCGAACAAACTAAGCAGACGCGCCACTCGCCGGGCCCCATCCGGAAGCAATGCCTGCACTGAACGTAGCACGGTAACCCGACTGCGCCAATAGACGAGCCCAAGCGGACTCGTAGCAACGAGTCGCGGGACTATGCGCCCGAGATGAGTAAGATCATTTTCAAGCTGATGATGCGACACGTTGCTTCCTTCGCATGTCTGGAACTCTTGAAACAGCATGCTCCGGTCTAGACGCCCAGTCCGTCCGCCACCGTACCGGATAGTCATACCGTAAGCAGTACCTCGTGCGTATGGCCCGAACCCACCATACGGGCATCAATGCTGCGGCGCAACACGTTTTCTGTAACATTGACCACGGTGACTGACACGGTATCGAAACAGCCTGCCGTGTTTGACGCACTTGCGCATATGCGCCGCCCTTCAAACGGATCGGTGGCCACGCACTGGCCTTCTCGACAATTTCGTCTTGCGTCGCGTAAATGCCGGGCAGTCCGCCTCCGCCACTGCTATCCACCTGGGCGGCGATGCTGGGTAGTCTTCGGGGCGACAGATCTCGTCAAAGGCCGAAAATCCGGCTTCTGTATCGATTAGGCGTAGACTGAATTGTCGGCTCGAGTCGCTAACGTGGCCGACGGAGGGGGAGCTATGCATATCGAAATCCTTGCCGGGCGTCATACTGAATCGCGCGACTGCGTGGCCTTCGAGGTAGTTGTTGACGGAGAAACGGCATGGTGCAGCGTCTCCTACCACGCGCTTGTCATTCACTTTGATGCACAGGACTGTTCCCAGGAAGAGATGCTCGTCGCGTTCGATAACGGCAGACTTCGCATTGATGACGCGGTCTGCTATGCCCTCGAACTAAATGGCGGCGCGCCCGTGGACCTGACAGCGACAGATTTTGGCTGACAGCGGCCTGAAACGCCGGCGGACTTTCACTGCAACGCGCTAACGACCAAAAGGAACTGCGCGACATTCATGCACGACTACCGCTGGTCGCGGTCGCAATTAGCCTATCTGAAGTGCGAATTCAAGCTACCTGCGGTAAGACCATCGCGGCGGGCATGCCCGTGGCACGCTGGGTCATTGACCGCATCAAGTTCGCCGCCGCGATAAGCAGAGTGGCTCGTTCAAAACTGGAGCTTGATCACCGATGAGGAAGTAAGCCGTGCACACAAACCGCCTCCATAGCTACGATCAGTATTGTGCGAACCTCCTTGGTCGTGAGCAACGCGATCTTGGAGTGTCCTCGGATCGAGCCATAGAGCGGCTCGAATCGATTTATGGCAACAGCGTCGATGCTCGCAGGTATTTCGATGCTGGATTTTGTGGCGATGACTGCCCCGTGTGTTCCGGATTGATGAGTTGAAGATGATTGGCTCATGTCAGAGCGGAAGCGGTCGCTCACGATTCGATTTTCTACGACTCACAAGGGTCGAACTGGGCCGTTCAAAGTAACTTTGCCGAGCCTTCACAGGCGGCGATAGTTCAGGGGGGAATGGCAGCCGCACGGCCCGTCAGATATAGGCCAAGAGCCCACTTTGGCCCGATTAACGACTCCGGCATGAAACTCTCCGCGAAGGTTTTCAGAATTATGCTGCCGGGGCGAAGTCTTACCGCGCGCTACCGATTCTCACGAGGGGATCCCTTTTCGATTAGGGTCTATCAGCCACTTCCTCACTTCACCCAAGAACCCCCAAACATCATCAGAACTCGGGCGCACGTAGCTGGGACTTGCCGGGTCTTCACCCATCTTTTCGAACATGTCAATTAGCCACGACGGTCCATGTCCAGTAGCGCCAAGGCTTTTCAGCCAAGACTCAAGCTCGCCCCCAGGTACCACAAATATTCCATAAAGCCGTAGCTGGGCGAGCAAATCCTCTGCCGCTTGACGATCGGCGGGTTGGAGGATTTGCAGTCCGCCATCGCGTTTCATGTCCTTGCCGGTGGCATTCATTGCGGCCTTAATCGCAGCGCGCATTGTTGCAAGGGCACCGTGCGACAACTGAGGCACCTCGGCACTAGAGAGAAGATTTGTCCAATTGGAGCCGCCGTCCTTCAGCACATCGACGTCGACGATCCCTGCCGCAGGAATTCCGAGTTTTCGAAGCGGTTTCAGGAGAGTCTGAACGGTTTGTTTGTTCTGCGCGTTGAGAAACAGGCAATTTGGAATTCCAAGTTCCGGTTTGTGGGCAACGAGGCGTTCGTTGACTTCTTGGTAGAACGCGCGATCAGCATCTGACTCGGTGACCACCACAAACTCGTAGAACAATCCACTCAAGACGCCAGTTGAACGGAGGAGTGGATGGCGCATTAACTCCAGAATCTCGCCACTAGGCAGGACTCTGGCCGTAGCAACGCCACCTCGATAAGTTAGTCGAATGATGTTTATCGGTGCCCCGGACTGGATGCAGCCCATCACGAACTGAGGGCTGTGCGTAGATGCAAAAACGCGCTTGTCAGAAGACAGAGCCGCACGGGCGACCTCATGACCCAACTTCGCGGCGAGCGACGGATGCAGGAACGCTTCGGGCTCGTCCACAAGAATCACACTCGGGTCGCCGGCCATGACCTCAGTCACAATGCCGGTGAACGCCTTCACTCCATCGCTGGCCGCCTCGATCAGTTGTGATGCTGCGTGGAAGCGAACCGCCTCGGCATGTATTCCGCGCTCTTCCATATCATCGACGGGAGCTCGATCGGACAGCCGAATTCGAAGCTGCCCCAACAGTGTGGGATCCAAAACGAAATGGCGGCCGAAGGCCTCGAACACCATTCGCCGCACTTCATGCCGCTTACTGTCGTCACGAAAAAGCACTTGAAAACTGCTTTCGGGTGGGCGTTGGAGATCGCCCGCACCTTGCTGATTCACTAGATTGATTCGGTTTCTGCCGTCGAGTATCAGAGTGTAGTGGGTAAGATACCACTGGCAAAACGCGTTGATGTTAGTTGAAGGCGATTGAACAATCTGTGTAATGCTGGGAAAGTGAACCTGGTACCGCCCATACCGACTACCAACGAATATGTGGTCGACGTTTTGGGTTTCCCCGGGGTTTGGTGGTTGCCGTAAGCGCTCGATCGAGCTGGTTGCACTTGGCAGGTCCAAGCCCTTGAATTGAAGATCGGAAAGAAGCAAAGCGTTGACGTCTATGCTACCGCTTCTGCAATATCGCTCTATTTCTTGGAGAATGCGACTCTTGCCCGAGTTATTGGGACCAACAAATACAGTTACGGGCGTCGCTTCGATTCTCTCTCCGGAAGCCCCAGGCACGCGCCCGAATTTGAGCTGAAAGTTTTTTATCATGCGATGTCGTCTCTAAGCGGGAGGTCGGGCGTTGAGATAACGGCCGCCCCGACAGCCGTCCGGCAAATTCTCAGATTATAGCGGTCACTCGAAAGATGGCTTCCGAGGCCAAATTACTGGCGGGATCTCTTAGGCATCCCCGGATAGCCCCTCGCTTGCGGATATCAGTCGTTCGGAAAAGGTGCGCGAAGCTGCGAGGGCAATGTGAGAGTAGCGGTCTTCAAAGTTCGATGATTACCGTCGTCAGGCGAGCACATCAGTCACCCTCTGCACCACCACGATGGGCAGTCTCTGGTGACCTTATCAATCCATACGTTCGAGCGATCGCTTTGCGATCACCATTCAGGTTGCTCTAACCCGGCAGCCGCAAGGGCCTCCTTCACTTTGTCCTTCTCTAGTTTAGCTTTTTCCACGAACTCCTTCACCAACAAAGGGAATTGGTTACTGCCACGAACTTGCGGGTTCTTAGCTGCGGCCGCGATTAAAGCACTAAGGTGCTTCTGCGGTTCAGTGGAATCCGTAAGGTGATAGCGCAGTCTCTTGGCGAAGTCGTTAGCGTCCGCGAAATTCGATTTGTAGCTGTAAATCAACAACAAACGATCTATTACTGCGGTGGGGGCCGAGAGCCACATACTGTTGTCCAATAGCTCTACCTGAGATGCTTTGCCGATCCGCGATGAGGCGGCAGCGCGCAACGGAAGACTAGCCGGCTCAAAGAACCATTCCAGTTCACTCAGGTCTTCGCCCGGGTAGTTTTGCACAAAAGTGGATAGGCGTAAGCGGTCTGCGTCCCCTACATATATCCATAACTCACAACCGCTTTTTTCGCCCAGGAAAGAGACCGCCTTTTTCAGTTGCTCGTCCAGCTGCAACGTAGGGATCACCGAGGCCAAGATCTCTGGAATCAAACGTTTCCATGGTTCGGGATGCATGTCCCGCAACACGAACAAAGCATTCTCGGCACGTTGACGCCGCTCGATGTCAACGTCGATTTGCTTGATCAAATCCTTCAGAAGAACGGTTAGGTAGTTTTTCAGGAGCGATTCGCGCGGTTTCGCCAAAGGTCCGGCGCTCAGAAAGACTTTCACGTCGGCACGTTTCGATGGAAAAAAACGTGATTCGAGATCCGACAACAGCCGGTCAAGCGCAGCTTTTCCTTGCGCTGCGGGCTTCGACAACACATACCTAGTCGCATTAACGATGTGGAGTCGAGCTAGTTCGGGAGAAGCTTCGAATACCTCGGTGTCCGAGACCTGCGATGGATGCGCGCACCGATTGCGATCTTCTGCAAGTCGTGAGAGATCGATGAATTCTACCTGCGATATAAACTCAAATTTGTCTCGCGCTAGCGTCAACAAATCTTTTTCGAAAGCAAGAGACGCGCGGACGTCATGCTCCTGACGAGCACGATCGAATCTAGCGATCGCGTCTTGCGCAGCCTGGTCCCCACTCGCACCGACCTCCCTGATCTTGTCCACGAGATCGAATGCGACGGCGATCCAGCAAGCGACGACGGATGATCTATACGCACCAGCCTTGTAGCATTGAACGGCTTCCCGGATGTATTTTCGAGAACGCGGATCCGGACATTCCGCCACCATTTCATCAAGATCGACCAGCATAGTTTTGACGTACCCCGATATTTATTCTGCTTGCACTGCTACTGGGAAACGAGCCCGAGCCGCTAAGATACGGTCGAGCCGGCGCATCAGACTCTTTACGATGATGCGCCGGCCACGGCAATAGGGACCAAAACGACACAACAATACAGGCGGTCCTTCCTACCCGAGTCTGCGCCAGTTTATATCGCAGCCATGTCGTCCGCCATGGCTTCCCCTATCAAGTCGATCTATTAAAAAAGCCCGGCCGGTTGCCCCGCGTCGTCCCAACTGAAAATAATCACCTCCTTCCTCGCGGCTTCTTTACCCCCTCCCCCAACCGTATATCTGATGTCCACCGTTTCAATGTGAAATCCACCGAAAGCCTCGCGGATCGCCGGATGGTCATTCAGGCTGATTATCGCCTTGCCTTTCAACGCACGAATGCGAGCCGCCATTTCGAGATACTCGCCGTACTGAAACGGCACGCCGTAGCCCTCGGTTTCCCAATATGGCGGATCCAGATAGAACAGTGTGTGTGGCCGATCGTATCGGTCAATGCACGTTTTCCAGTCCAAGTGCTCGACGAACGTGTTGGAGAGCCGCAGGTGCGCGGCCGACAGGGTCTCTTCAAGCCGGAGGAGGTTCAAGCCGGGTGGCGTCGTCGTTGCCGTCCCGAACGACTGCCCCTCCACCTTTCCGCCAAAGCAGTTGTGCTGCAGGTAATAGAAGCGTGCCGCACGCTGGATATCCGTGAGGGTTTCCGGGACCGAGTCCTGTAGCCATTTGAACACTTGCCTGCTTGTCAGCGCCCACTTGAACTGGCGAACAAACTCCTCGAGGTGATGCTGCACAACGCGATACAGATTGATGAGGTCGCCGTTGATATCGTTGATGACTTCGACCGCTGCCGGCGGCCGAAGAAAATACAACGCGGCCCCGCCCGCGAACACTTCGACATAGCACTCATGCTTCGGAAAGCGAGGAATGAGATGGTCTGCAAGCCGGCGCTTACCGCCGATCCAGGGAACGATGGGAGTTGCCATAGTTGGAATTGCCTTTTCTTTTTCAGTTAGAATTCGGCCCGCCTACCGGTAGGTGTCAGGGCCTTGGCTAATTCACTGGCTGATGCAGTGGAAAGGCGACCGGGAGCATGCGCAAACATGCTTTCGGTCGCCCTGTCTTTTCCCCGCAGCGGGAGAAAAGTTACTTTGCCGCTGGATGACGCCAAAAATGAGGGCCATGTTGCACCCGATAAAATACTGTATGTTTACACAGTGTTTTACCGGAAGCATTCCATGCCAATCGAATTTCAATCACCCACCCTCTCCGAACTAAGGGAGATGTGGGCACAACACACGGACTGGAACATCCGCAGGCTGATCCTCGAAATCCAGCACCTGCGTGTTTTCCTGTTAGAGGCCCACGACCTGATCAAGGTCATTGATCAATGCTGGGCGGCTGAGACCGATACCCGCCTTGTCGCGATCCTGCGGCTCATGGCACTCATTGAGAATGAGCCGAAGCGATTCGGGAAAGTCACCGACCGACCGCGCCCCAAGTTGTCGCCAGCAGAGGAGCAAAAACGGCTGGAAACCTTGCGCGGTCGCCTGGAAGCAGACTTTGGGGAACGGTCTCGCAACCAGACTCTTGATCTTCGGTGAAAGTCATACTGGCTGGCGGCCGCCCCGATGTTGAAAATCGCGGTTCCGTTCGGACTGATCCCCTGACGTTTCGGCCCATCCATACGGATGGGCCGCTTTCTACTGGCCGACCGGACGGGATACACAGGCTGCGAGCAATCCCGTCAATTCAGTCTCCCATTTCTCCCGTTGCAAGTGATCCCGCCAGATGCGATCTACGGCCGAACCGTTGGGCGCGGCCAGCAAATCTGCGTCGGACAGGAACACAGGCAATGGCGGAACGGAATCGATACACGGCACGGGCACCTGCATCTTCGCCTCGACCGTCTCCGTGTGGACAACAGGGGAGATCGGTGCCGGCGGCGTCGAGCCACAACCGGGAATAACAAGCAGCGCGCTACAGAGCGCCGCGCAAACGGTCGAATGCCGCATCGCATGTCTCCGACTGGTTGGATGGATCCTGAATGCGCTTTGAGAGCGCGTCGATCTGCTGCTGGTAGGCCTGCGCCTGCGTTGCTGCCTTCGCCTTCGCGGCGGTCGCAGCGGCCCTGACCGCACTCGCCTCGGACGCGGCCTGCGCAACCGATGCCGAACACGCCTGCACGCCGGAGGCCGCTTGTGCGAGATCAGCCTGCGACGTCGCGAGCTGAGAGCGAAGCGTGCCGATCGACTGATCGTCGGTCTGCGCCTTCTGTTGTGCCAACGCATAGTCCGATCGGACACTGCGCAGCTCGAAGAACTGCACGGTGCACGCGACCGCCAGCACGACGGCAACGAGGCCCGCGACCACGGTCGCGATACGACTGGTGATTTCTGTCATTGCCTTTCCCCCTGAATGCGACGAAGTCCGGCATCGACCGCCTGATCCAGCACGCGTTTGCCGCCCCAACTCGCCAACGTGATCGCGAGCGCCGTCAGCGGCGCTGGCCACCCCCGCCACTCGCAAAAAAAGAACGCGGACAGCCCTGCTACGATCGATGCGGTGATCACACTGCCGATCTCGATCGCCGCCGAACGTGCCGGCGGATCGCTCGACGCGAAACGCTGGAACGTGCTGGCCGTGCCGCCGATCAACGCAAGGAACACGGCCAGCACCAGCGACGCGGCCGGAATGCCCGCCAGCCCATCGGCAAGCGCAGTCTCGGTCTGTCGCACCATTGCATACGCAGCTGCAGCCCACAGCAGCGCGCACCCTCCCCAACCCCACTGAATCAATCGGCGCACGTTATCCCCCGTTTTGCCTGCGTTTCCCGATAACCGAGCAGCAGCCCGAACAGCGCCATGCCCACGTAAAAAACCACCTGCGCCGCGTTGATGAAATACGCGCTCGCCGCAAATATCGGCGTCACGTAGCAGGCCGCGGTCGTCGCGTAGAGCCAATGCCGGCGGGTCTGCGCCCAATGGAATATGTATCTGTCCGGTAACCAGTCATTGATCGCAACGTCGGCGGCCACGACAAGGGCGAGCGCTGCGGTCCCTGTTGTGACGACATACCCCCAGAACCCATCACGCGTGAGCATCACCGACGTCGCCGAGCACGGCGCGGCAAATGCCGACACCGCTATGTAAATCGCCATGTATGCGTAGATGAGCCGGGCGAGAGCATCGTTTTTCATGCGGCGACCCTCATGTGATTCGCGCCGAGCTGGAACAGCGCGCGTTCGGCCTCGCGCCGTTTGATCAGTCCCGTCAGCACGATGCCGCCCGCCTTGTTCCAGCGGGCGAATTCGGCGATGGCGCCATCCGTATCGCCGCCATTGAGCTTGCGCAAAAGCGTCGACGTGTCGAAGTTGCCGCTGCCAATGTTGAACACGAGGTCGACGAGCGCGTCGTACTCCTCCTGATTCAAAGCAACTTTGACGTCACGTTTGACCACAGCTTCCGCGCCGCGCACGTCGGCTCTCAACCAGTCGACGGCCATGTCGCGTGTGATCACCATCCCGGGTCTGACGTCCGGGCCCGTATGGCCCCACCCGCCCGTCCACGGCGCACCACTTAGCGACCCCAGCTCGAGAGGAATTGCCGCGCCAGCCAGCACCCGCTGCCATAGCCCCCGCGCCTGCAAGGCTTTGGCGAGCGGCGAGCCGGGGTCCGGATACGCAAACAGCACCAGCGTCTCCGCCTTCTCCGTAAGCGACATGCCCTGATCGGAATATTTAAGGTTCTCGTTCAAACGATGCCCCCAATAAAAAAGGCCGCGCCGAGATGCGATCGGAGCGGCCGAAAAAAAACCGCCCAACGGCGGTCCTGGATAACGTCTTTACAGATTCAGCTAGCGTGCGAAACAGAGCAGTCCAAGCAGCCCACCGGACAGAGTCGCCGCGACATCCCACACGGACACGTCACCGCCCGTCAGGTGGTCAACCAGCTCCTTGGCGATACCGGCAACGAGCACGACTGCAATCCCAACCTGCCACGAAATAAAGTGTGCGGCGCCGAAGATCAGCACGCCAGCGAGCGCGTGCAGGCACTTGTCCTGCGGCACCGTGCGCAGAATCCACTTCTCGATATCTCGCATGAAATCCCCCTGTTCAGGCGCGCAGCGCGCGCACGTTCTTGATATAGACGTCGCCGACAAACGCCGAGACGGTGAAAAACAACCTGAAACTGGACGCCTGCGGAGGAACAGTCTGGATCCGGTGATCGACTGTCATTGCGCGGTTGCGGCCCGCTGCGAAGTTGGGAAGGACTGGATCCGCGTACGCATCGCCCATCCTGTACGTTGTACCGAGATCGTTTCCGACCTGATTGCCCTGATAGTCATAGAACCGCATGAATACGCGGATATTGAGGTCGCCGGCCGTGCCATTCGCAAACACATCGCAGCCAGGGCAATAGGTTTCACCTGGCTTGCACGGGATGCTCTCGTTCGAATGAAATGTGATCGTCGACTCGGCCGCCGCGCCGTGCAGGTGCAATGCCTGACCGAGCGTCGGGGTCGACTGGATGTCGCGCACGTCGACATCGGTCAACCCGAGATCGCGCGTCCAGTGCGTGAGCGCGTCCGCACTCGTTCCGATTGCGTTCGCTGAGAAATCATAGTCGCGGCCGAGAGAGCGTGAGCGCGTGAGCGGTACGTAATAGCCCTCCTGAATCGTGCCCTCGAGCGCGTGGATCAGCACGTTGTCGCCAACGATTGGCGTGTCGGCGAGATAGGGGCGCCACAGGTAGCGCAGCGAGGTACCGAACGCCGACATACGCACGCGATTCGCCGCGTTGCCGTCGATAAGCGTGCGCGGCGAAGCAATGAACGATGCGTCGACATAATGCGTCGGCAGAATCTCGTGCCCCTGCATCGTCAACTCGATACGCTCGCCGCTCGCCGTCGCATCGAACCACAGGCGGTCGAACGCCTCCGAATGACCACCCTTGAACAAAAAACGCGAGTAGCGGCCGAGCGCATCTATTTTGAAGGGCGTCGCGTGGTAGTCGAACGAGCAGCCGCCGAACTCGTAGCTGTAGCCGTCACAGTTGTGATAAACGGCATTGTTAGCCGCAGCGAATACGCAGTCGTTGAATGTCATACGTTCGCCACTATTGACCACTGGCGTCGCGCTGCTTACGTACAGGTTTTCCGAGCCGTTCTGCTCGAAACGGCAGCGCTCCCACGTGATCAGATACAAATTGATCGGGTCGTAGCGCAATGCGCCACGCCAGCCCGTCACAATCACGTTGCGGCCGCCGGTGTCGCGAATGTCGCTGGATTCGGCCGTTGTGTTACCCATCCGGAGACCCCAGCCGGTTGACGTCGCCTTGCCCGGCCCCAGCACGACAATCGAGCCCGCACTGCCATCCAGGAAGGGGGCCACCGACGCCCACTTCGCATCGCCCATCGCAATGACCGTCTGTTCGTTACGCATGACGATGCCGTCCTTGGCCGCATCGAGCGTGCGGAAGTCGAGCAGCACAACACCTTTCGATCGCATCCGGTGCCAGGGCAGCAGGTTCAACGTATCCGAAAGCTTGTAGACGCCAGGCGGCACGTCAATCACCGGTGCGGGATAGGGACTGCCCTGTGCCGTGACCAGCGCGGTAACCCGTGCGATTGCCGCCTTGAACGCTGCGGTGGAATCCGCGGCGCCGGCCGGGTCGGCCTCATAGCTCGCGACGCTTACCGACTCGTTAAGAATCTCCGCGAGCATTTGCCGCACCGCTCCATCACCTGCCGCAAGAAAGCCAATGAGCGACGCCCCGCCGTCTCCTGCGAGCACCCGGTCATCGACGGCATGGGCGACCATTCCGACGCCCTTGCCAGCGTCAGAACTTGCCAGATCCCGATCGTCGACGGCGTGCGCCACCATCCTGACGCCCTTGTCTGGATTCGCCAGATCCTCGACCGTCGCGCCCTGATGCACCCCGATACGGCCAGCAGCCAGATCCGCCGCGATGTCATTCGAGACGAACTCCGCAGACGACAGTGCGACATATGCCACGCTGCCCGCGATGACAATATCCTTCATCGCGAGGGTCATGCCCGCGACCCAGTCTCCACGGACGTTGTAAGCCTTGAGCGTGGCCACGGCATTCGCCATCGTCGGGATCGGGCCGCCGTCGGTCTGCACGGCGGCATCCGCCGCGCCGTGGACGACCTGATGCGCGAGGTCACAGTCGACCGACAGCCGGTCAATCTTCTGAATTGTGGAAAGTGCCATACATGGGTTTCCCGGTAGAAATAAAAAAGGCCGCGTTCGGGCGGCCTCTGTGTCATGCGTCTGCTGGTCAAGCTGGTCCGCCGCCATCCCCCGGACCGCCATCACCACCGGGCGGCGAAGCAACAACCGGTGTGCCGGTCGACACGCTGCCCCACGCGTTGTAGGCATAGACGGTGTAGGTCTCTCCGTCCAGGTCGATCGTGCAGGTTCCCGTCGTGCTGTCACATACGACGACGCCGTCCGGATCCGCGACACGATAGCCAGCGACATCCGGATAGCCCGCGACGCTCATCAACAAAGTCACTGTGGTGTCCCCGCCAGTTACGGCCACGCTCGGCGCAGGCGGAGGCTGGTTCGTGACGGTGATCGTGCCGGGATTGCCTGAACCAGCGATGTTGCCGGCGGCCACCTTCACGTCGAACGTGCCCGCGACGGCGCCGTAGAACTTCGCCTGATCAAGCGTCCAGGTAAAGTTCTGTGCCGTGATTTCCGCCCCGTATTTGACGACGCCACCCACCACAACGCTAACGTCGAAATAATCGACGTCTGGCAGCCGCTGGATTTCGATCGACAGCTGATTGCCGGCAAACGGTTCGCGCAACGTGAGCACAGGCGGCGCCGGCGGATACTTGAACTCGTCGACCGTTCCTGTCCAGGTCGCAAACGGCCCTGGCAACCCGCTCGCGCCATAGGCGCGCACGCGAAACTCCCACGTCCCCAGCGCGATAGGCACGGTCAGGACATTGCTCGCCGACGTGCCGAGCTGGGCCCACGTCACGCCAGCGTCGAGGCTGCCCTGATACTCGTACAGCAACGCCCCTGCGGCCGGAGACGCGGTGATCGACACATAGCCCGGCGTGATTTTCGAGTTGGCACTCACCTGCGCGATGATCGGTGCGTGGATCACGCCCGGCAGAAGCGATGGTGACACGGGCGCAGGCGGGCTCATGCCGGCCTCTGCCGTGTGAGGACTCTCCGCGTTGTTCACGAACGTCAGCTCAACCTGCCCGTCGCGCGGCGTCGCCTTGATCAGCCGGACGTCCTGCGCAATCCTGTCGAGCGCCGGACCAAACGAAAACCGCGTCGGCTCTTCCGAGTAACCGTCGCTAAAGTCAAAATGCTCCGGCAACGGATCCACCAGCATCATCGACATGCCGTCGGCATCACCAGCCGGTTGCGCAACACGGAGCGCTGCCGTCGGGGCGCCATTGCGCTGAGCGAAATAGACGTAGTGCTGTGCGCCGGCTGTCCATTCAAGCTGCTCACTGACGCCGACGCGCACGCCGTCAAAACTCTCGACGACACCGGAAATGCCCCACTTCGGCAAATCGTGTGAGATTCCCACCAGATCGCCGTAGAGCGGAATCAGACCGTCCAGCTCGGTCGTGATCATGATTGTCTTGCGTTGATCGCGGTTCGCATAGGCCATGTAAATGCCCTCGCGCCACGCCTGCGCACGCTTCGTTGGACCGACCATCTGGATCCGCTTTTCGACCAAAGCCGGCGAGCCCGTCGGAACACATGCGACGTCCTGCCATGACCACGTAGTCTCATCCATGTATTCGACCGTCACGTAGTCCGGCGAATCAACGCTGAAGAACCCGTAATCCGCCTCAAATGAACCCGCCACGATGTTCTGCGGCGTGTACATTGCCGTGCGGACGGTCTTCAGCTCATCCCGCACGATGCTGATTACTCCGCCGAAGTACATCGGGATTGCCCGGCCAGCCCGGCAGATCGTAGTCAGCGCATCCCAGAACGATCCCTTCGTGTCGAACACGCCGTTGAACTCGTCACCACGCGAAGCCCACACTGCCTCGAGACGTTCGAGCGCATCAATGTCCAGCCGCTTGTCAGGCAGGCCAAGACTATAGTCGGCGTTCCGGACCGCATCAGCTATCGCCCATGCAATGCTCTTTGTCGGTTGCGGATCGCTCCATCCACTCCCCGTCCAGATCGGCAGCTTTCGCGTCGCGATCACGTGCACGTCGTGCGCCGTGCTTGAATTCAGCGAATTCGTGGCTCGCGCGCGCATCGCCAGCAAAGTCACATTGCCGTAATATCGCTCGCTCGGCAGGTAGGCGCGCAATGCTGCCCACTGAATCCGGTTCTGGGCACGCGTGTCTGTGTTCAGATTTGTCGTGCGCCGCATGCGGACCTCATACCGGCCCGGTGTGACGCTGTAACGGTACGAGATCATTTGCGGCTGGGACGTCGCCATACTGAGCTCCCGCATATCAAGCTCGATCCAGTCGCCTGCGGCTGCGCCGGCGTCGTCAATGAGCCGCGCCTGCGCCTCAAACGTCAGCGAGAGGTTCTGCAGCGAACCGTCATCGGCGGCGTAAAAGAGACCCGAGGGTAGCGTGATGTCAAGCCCGATAAAATTCGCCGCACTCGCTGCCGGATTGGCAACAAATGGCCCGACCCAGTCGCCGCTATCGTTTGGCGCCTGCAGTTCGATCCCGCTAACTGCATCACTCGTTACGACGTTATCGGGAAAAAGCGTGACCGCCTGGTTCGGTCCGATAACCTGATAGTCAATCTCGCTGAAATTTCCGATGTCCGTCGTACCGATCAGGACCTGCTCGATCTCGATCTCGCCTTTCGAAATGCAGAAAAGCTGATACACGTAGAGATCATTGCCGAGATACTCCGTGTACGGTGTTGCTGCCAGGTCGGGCGTGACGTTCATCCGGCCATAGAGAACTGGAATCGCCTCGAGCAGTCTTGCGGCGTTGCCACTAGCCGATAGCGAATAGGTCGGGCTGTTTGTGACGCCCTGCGCGACGCTCGCCGTCTTGGCCGGGACGATCGCGTTGATCAGCATCGAACCCGCAGCCATGACGGCCATCGACACGCCCGTTGAGACAACGGCGTACGACGTCGCCATACCCGCAGCTGCTGCCGCTGCGGCCGACGACGCCCCAGTGTACGCAGCCGCAGCAGCACCGCCCGTGTAGACCGAAGCAACAGCCACTGCAACCAGCAGTATGGCCTGCAGGGGATTTGATCCGCCACCGCCTTTTGGCACGGGAATGAACTGCACGATCGCCCCGTGCGGGATCGGCCTTTCCCAATCGCTCCTTAACCAGTAATCGCCGTCCACGCAGATGATTGTGTGCTGCGTGTCGACGCCTACCCGCTCGGCCCACTTTGCAGGCGACATTGGCGAGCCGAGCTCATAGACCTGCCGGCCCTGCGCATGACAATACGGATTCACGGCGCGAACGATCGTCGCCTTATAGGAAGCTGTACCAGCTAGCACGTGGATACCCCACTTTTTTGAGTTTTGACCGCTCGGTGAAGATGACGCCCGCCCCCTCCTGCGCGTGAAGCACTCCGCCGCCATCAAGTTCGAGAAACACGCCGACATGCGGACGATCTCCACCGCGAAGCAGCGCTCCGCTTCCGTGCACAGGGCGCTCGATAAGACGCCATGCTCCCGTATCCATATGCTGGCGATAGAGCTCGCGCCGCGTATCGGGCATAGCCGGCAGGTCGGGCAACACCAGATCGAAGTGGTGAAGCTGGACCCAGCGCAGCAATCCCCAGCAGTCGAAGCAGTCGGGACCTCGAGCACCGTCCGCCCAGGGAAGGCCGATGTAGGCATTAGCCTGTTCTGGCGTCATCGCACGAGCCCCGGAAAGACGTCCGGGCTATAGACGTCCGAAGGAAATGGACTGTTGTTGATGTCGGTGAGCGCCGCCGTCGCCGTGACCCGCGTCAAAGTTGCTTTGGCGCTCGCGACATATAGCGTCAGCGGTTCTTCGTCGTGCGGCCCCGCAGTCGGATTAGAGGCGAGAAAACGTCGGTGAGTGCACTCGATTTTCTCGGTCTGCGTAACCGCACTTTCGAGATGGCCGATAATCTGGGCGCTTGCACCGTCGATCACGATGTCGATTTGCGGCGCCTGCCCCTCCTCCATTGACGGTAGCGCAAACTGGAACGCAACGGCGGTGAAGGTCACGCTTTGTCTCGCGTTTAGCGGTGCGTCACTCTCCAGTGTTGCGACCAGATCGTTATAGTCGGCGACCACGCGGATCGGCGCGGGATTGCCCGCATCATCGATAAACGACGAATGCCGTAATTCCAGCGTCGTCAGCACGACCTCGTCTTGCGGATTGCTGGCGTAGACTTCCGCCAGCGCCTCTGTGATTGTCGCCATCAGTTCCACCTCATCGGACCGGGTAACTGCACGTGTATGAGTTCGTGAAGCGAGTCACTCATTGCCGCAATTTCGGCCTCTGTGTACGCACGCAACACTTCATATTCATCTCGCGACGGCAACGGCAGCGCCTTCACTTCAAGCGTGGCGGTCACGTCGAACCAGGCACGCGAGTCGCTGATCGCTGACTTGTACGGCGGATCGTCCATGAATCGCGCCTGCACCTGATTCACCCCCATACCGTTGAGCAGACCCACTGCGAACCAGTCCGTGCCAAGATTGATTTCGTATGCCAGAAACCCTTCAAAGATCGCGTGCTGCGCGTGCGTGAAGCGCCACGTCACCGACACGTGCGAAGGGACGCTGGTGAAGCGGCGCCGCTGTCGGGCTGCACCGTTGTCCATATCGGTGCGCGCGTACGGTGTCACCGGCTGGATGCCATAACCGCTCGCACGCGGATCCGGCAGCGTGGCTGGCCACGTCGGAAGATCTGCCATCAGGTTTGCCCCACGGTTCGGTTAAGCCCGTACTGCTGCTGCATGGTGCGGGCCGTCGCACCCCGGCCTGACCGGATGCCGGAAGCAATGTGCTGGTCGACCTTTTCCAGAATAACGTCGAGCCGCAGACCGCCGTTCGGCATCTTGGTCTGGTTGACCTGGGCACCGGCCGGTGCGTTGTGAATATGCAGATCGACGTTCGGTCCCGATACCGAGGCGCCCGACGAGTCGTCTGCGACATACCCACCGTTAGCAAAGCGATTTCGGCCACTGACACCATGACCGCCGTTGAGAGCCTGCAGAAACGAGCGAACGCCGGGCTGCGAGACGACGCTCTCCTTCACCACAAACTCGCCATTCGAGAGCTTCGCGTTGATGCTATCGCTGGTTCCTGTGCCCGGCCCCGACACGTCGCCACCGCCTGCGAACATCAATCCGGCATTGGCGCCGAACAAGGCGCCGCTGCCCTGAATGGACGATGGCATCGTGAAGCCGTATGCCGCGCTTCCCGTTGCCGCCGTCGACGTCGGAAAGATCGAGCCAAACAGGCTGTTGACGATGCTCGAATACGCCTTGTTCGCGAAGAGCTGCGCGAACGAAGCGAGCATGCTGGAGACCATCGACTGAACGGCCTGTGCGGGCGTTCTGGACCCCGTCACGATGTCTGAGAACATGCCGGAGAATGCGCTCTTGCCGGCATCGACGAAGTCCTGAAAGTAGTTCTGGCTATCGAGCATCGACTGCCGGATCCTGTCGCGCAACTGGTCAAGACTGCGCAGCACACCCTCATCCGTCGTTTGCCACGACAGCCTGTTCACCTGGTCGTACAGTGACTGCAACGACTGCACGGTGTCGGCCGAATTCGAACGCAGCTGTGAAAACGCATCGAGCAGACCGGTCACGCCCGTCTGCTGGTCGAGGGAAATACTGTTTTGTGCCTCTTTCGATTGCGTGATCACGTCGTTGTATTGAGCGATCAGCAATGTGAGCTGCCGGTTCTGGTCGAGGAATGCGGCGCCACTCAGATCGCCCGTCGTCGCCGCCTGCAGCATCGCACCGCGGTTCTTTTCATCGTAGTCGTGTGCAGCCTTTGGAGCGCTCACGCCGGCCTGCGCGAGAAGCGCATCGCGCGTATCTTCGATGGACTTCTGGTACTTGCGCTGCGCCTCAGTCTGTTGCGTCAGGTAGACCGCATCCTTCGCTGCGTTATCCTGCCGGACCTTGGCAATTTTCGTATCGACCTCACCGATCTCCTGCGTGATCTTGATCCGTTCGTCGAGCGGCGCTTTCC
Source organism: Paraburkholderia sp. RL17-373-BIF-A (assembly GCF_046030175.1). NCBI lineage: Bacteria > Pseudomonadati > Pseudomonadota > Betaproteobacteria > Burkholderiales > Burkholderiaceae > Paraburkholderia > Paraburkholderia sp. RL17-373-BIF-A. The sequence continues at coordinate 36,973 of NZ_JARESO010000050.1, read as the reverse complement.
AGTACGCATCCTGCAGCGTTTTCTTCTCCTGCCCGTAGGCCGCGATCTGCTTCTGAGCGGCATCATCGGCCGCCGTGATTTCTGCCGTATAGAAAGTCTGGTCGGAAATCAAAGTTGCTTTGTGCAGCGCCTGCAACTGGTCGTCCGCAGCCTTGTACGCCGACTGGATCAGGTCCAGCCCGTTTCTGGTCGTCTGCAAGGCAGCGTCAAGCATGCTCTTACGGATCTTGTTTGCTTCGGACTGCCCCGAGTGGTCGCTGTACTGCTTGCGCAGATAAGCCTCATCGGCGGCCTGCTGCTGCTTCGAAACCGGACTGTTCGGATTGGCCTTGTTGTAGTCCGCGACCTTTTTGCGATAGTCATCCAGCGCCTGGCTGACGCGGCTAATGCCTTTTTCCTCGTCCTGCAGCTTTTTCAGGAAGTCAGACGCGGCAATGCCGGCCTGTTGTGTTTGTGCCTGCTGCGACTTCTCCGTCGCTGCATCCTGGGCACGCAAAGCATCACGATTTAGCGATTCAAGTCTCGCCTGCGCCGCCTGAAGCTGCGGTTGCAGCAGATCGGCATTCATCTGGCCGCTGGGTGCATTCAACGCGTTTTGCAACCGCTGCACCTCCGCCGTTGCGCTTGCGATCTGCTCGGCAGCCGTCTCCGCGCGACCGATAGATTTCATCCATTCCCATGCGCCACTGACGGCATTGCCAACTTTTCGCCACGCGGTTTCCAGCAACCCCAGATTCTTGAGCGATTCGTTGCGCAGCTGGTCGTCGAGCGCTTTCGCGACAACCAGCATTGCACCCTGCTTGTCGCCCGCGTCTTCGAGCTGCCGGATGTAATCGTATTGCGCCGTCGTGATGAAGTGCATGCTCTGGTTATGCTGCTCGGCCCACTTCGCGACGCCCTCGGGCATTCTGGCGTAATCCTTCGCGATGTCGTCGAGCTTCTCACCGGTCAGGTCGTGCATGCGCACAACGTCTTCACCAAGCACTTCGAGCGACTGTCCCGTGATCTGACCCGTGGAGACCAACGCCTGAAGGCCGGCGCGTGCGGTCCCGAAACCGTCTCCGGTGCCGGCGGAAATCTGCTGCGCAAGCGCTGCGAAACTGCTCGCCGTCAACCCTGCATAGTTGCCCGTGACCTGCAGCGACTTGCTTAGCGTCTCCGCCTCTTCGTGGCCCTTGTACGCCGCTACCGCGAACAGGCCAAACCCCGCGACCACGGCACCCACCGCGAGCCCGACTGGACTCAGAATGAACCTGAACGCGTCGATCTGTTCGCCGAACACCATCAGCGAGCCGCCGAAGTTCTTGAAATTGCCGGTTGCGAGCTCGTGCGCCATGACGAGCAACTCCCGACGCGCACCGGCCGTATGCGCGCCAATCTTGTCCATGCCGACGGCGCCATCGTTGCCCGCCTTCCCGACGGTCGAGCCCATCGCCTGCGCATCTGACCTGATGCCACGAGCACCCGCCTGATAGGACGACGGGTCCATCGTGATCTGCACGACCAGCTGGCCGAGCGACCCAGTTGTTCCAGCCATATCGATCCGCCATAAAAAAAGCCCCTCAACGAGGGGCGTCTGCAGACAGGGCTATTCAGGCAGCAGCGCATCGAGTGCGGCTTCTTCCATCACCCTGAGTTTCTGAAATATCGCGGCGCGGCGCTTCCGTTTGATACCCATCATCCGGAAGACGGATTCGATTGCCGCATAGTCGAGACCGGTATGAATGAGGCGGGCTCTGGTCATCGTTGAGATAGCGACCGTACGCCATTGTGTCGAGAGCGCAAGAAACACCTGGACGGCCCGCCAGTTCTCCGGATAGACCTCGAAGTCGTTTTCAGCCTGCTGCTCGCGCGCTTTTTCTACATCCTCCGGACGTGCACCGAAAGCCGCGAGCGCTGCAGCGACGCCGGCATCGACCCGACTGTCATCGACCGCCACTCCCGCCCACCGCCGCGCCGCGTCAATCAGTTTTTTCGTGCTGCGCCCGACGTATTCAGCAGGAACGCATCCCACAGAGCCACGATCGCGTGGGGAATCTGCAGCAGCGCGTCACGGTACTGCGCGGTAAATGGCAGGTCCGCGCCATCCTCGCCCTTCAATCCGGACCAGCCGACCAGCACATCCGCCAGCGCCACATAGGCCAGCTGACCCGACTTCATGAGCGTTTCCGCCTCATCACGCTTGAGCCGTTTGAACTCAGCAGTGAATTCGTGCGTTTCGAGCGAACCATCGTCAGCAATGCCGGGTTCAACGACCCTGACGAGTGTCGTGAAGGTTGGATTTTTTGCGAGAACGTATGGCATTCGGTTCCTCAAATGAAAACGGGCCGCACATGCCGGCCCGCGTCGTTGAACTGCAAAGTTACTTTACGGTGATGATGAGCTCATCGTTGCCGGCGTCCGGCGTGACTGTGAGCGTCGCATCGAGCATGACCTTGTTGTCCTGATCCGTGTACGACGGGTCGGTCAGTTGCACCTTCGGCGCGTCGATCTGGACGATGTTGCCGGCACCGACACCGTGCGTGATCGTCAGTGCCCCGAGCAGCGCGTCCCTGGCGGAGGTCCACCAGTCCTTGTCCGCGACCGAGCCGAGCTGCATGGTGATCTTGCCCGTCGGCTTCCGGTCCGTGACTTCCGCCCGCTCGTAACCGATCAGTTGCGACCAGTTCAGCGTATTGGCGATGTCGAGCGACAACGCCTGCAGCGGGCCGCTATACGCATGCATCTGCCACGTCGTGAACTGCGTGCTCGCGATCTTCGGCACCAGGAATTTCGAGAAGTCCGTGCCGGTCGGGATCGGCGAGTCGGTCACCGGGTTATAGACGCCCATGAAGTGGAATTTCAGCTTCGGGATCTGCTTGACCGTAAAGTCCCACGACACGGTGCCGTATGCATCGGTGAGCTTATGCAGGAGACCGTCGAGGTAGTAATACAGCGTCAACGGCGTGCTCGGCTGCACACTGACCGGCGCATAGACAACGCTGGTGTCTGCCGTGACCGTTTCGGAGAAATAGCATGGAACCAGCAGCCGCCCCCATGCCGGCGGCGTACCCGCGACGCCCGAGGCGGCCACTTCGATCTCGAAGTCGAGCTCGGCGTGACAGCCGGCCGTGAGCTGCTGGTCGTTGCCGAAGAACGGGCGGATCGTGTCGCGCGATACATAGTCGGCCGCGACCGGCTTGGCGCTGATGTTGCTCACCAGCATCGCATCGTCGGCAGATGTCGGTACGGCCGGCGTGCCGATTGCGACCTGCAATGCCGCCAGCACGACGGAATTCTTCATTGATTTGGACCCGGCCATATCAACTCCTCTAGATTGGTAGGTGACGCGGCGACCGCGATGTCAGGCGATCAGGCTGTCGGTGTTCGTTTGATACAGAATCGTGTAGTGCAACGTCACGACACCGACGCCGCCCTCAATCTCCGCAGTCTCCGGTTCGTCGGTCGTTTCCTCATTGACGCCGACCACACCGTCAGCGTCGAAATGCACAAGGATCGGATGAGCAAACTCGAACAGTTCGTCGGCGGCCCGGTCCGGAGCTGGGTCGCGAACGACCGCTGTCAGCATCAGGGCACACGATCGGGTCGTCCGACCGATATTCGAGTCGGCAACCACATCGCGCCCACGATGCACAACAAGCGCCGGAGACTCTCCGCTGTCGATTGCCTCCGCTATCGACCGTTTGAGTGTCGTGCCGAGCGCCTGCAGACCGGGGTCTGCCTCGAGCAAACTCATCAGGGCAGCGACATAGGATTCACGGCGCGTGGTCATTTCATGGACTCCAGATCGGCCACGCTGAAGAAGCCGTCGTCCTTACGACGTGGCGGTCGTCGCACGCGGTAACGAACCGATCCGATCGTGAGCGTCGAATCACGGCGCAGGTCCGGCAGGTCAGCACTCTGGTACTCGATCTGATAGTCAGTCACCGTGACCTGACCGTCGAGCTGCAGTTCGTCCGGCGACATGAATCCAACCTGGACGTCTCGCGTTGAGCCATCGCCCAACGCGAGCGTAGCGGTCTTTAGCATGCCAGCGGCTGCGAACGCACCCCAGAACACGCCCGGATCAAAATCGCCTACAGCCACAGTCGCACGCGCGCAGTAGCATCGGCTGCGGCCTTTGGCGCCGCGAAGTGACCGACCGGATCGTTCTCTGCTGCCGTCGCCGTGACAACGCCGGTTGCCGGATCCAGGTAGGCGCGGTCGCCGACGACCGCAGCACCATTCGTCGCGCTCGGGAACTCATACACACCGCCGGTGTTGTACTCACCCTCGACGTTGGCAGCATAGGTGCCCGAAGCGACGGCCGGCAACTTGCCGTTGCCGAGCAGCACCAACTGGCCGGAGGTGACCGCCGCCGCCAGCGTGGCCGTGAGTGTGCGACCCTTTTGAATGAAGTTATTCATAGATCAGTTCCTTCTGAAGTTGACATAGACTGAACTGCACCGGCACGAGGCCGGCGCACGTGCCGGGTTACTGGCCCGGATTCCTGAACAGGCCGCGATAGTCGATTGCCTTCGCAGCGAAATCGAGCCGCGCCTTGACCTTCAGGCCGTCGACGTCGAAATCCAGGTCCTGCTCCGTGTACAAGCCCTGCTCGCCTTCGAGGTAGCAGAATTCGACCGTGTCGATCGCGGACGGATCGGCGGCCAGATACCAGCTTGACGCGCTGACGGCATCCAGGCGAGGCTCGACGATTGGAGTGAGCGTATTGAAGAACGGGTTTTGCTGCGTGGCCTGATTCGGCGTGTACTGGTTGCTGGTGTACTGACCAGCGATCGTTTCGAGCGCAGCCGGCACGAGCAGGAACTTCGGCGCAGTATTGAGCGGCGTACCGTCTCCCGGCGCTTTTTGCACGCGCATCGCTGTACGGCCCGCCGTCAGCGTGTCGATCGAGATCGCACCGCCCGCGCCGAGGTTCGCATGCTGGGCATGAAACAGCGCCTTGCCGTCCGACATGGCGGGGTTGGCGGTCAGGCAGCCGTAGACGACATCGGACTCGAGGTTTGCCGCAGCGCGGCCGAAATACAGCGGCACGCGTTGCAGCGCAGAAAGATCGTCGTTGATGATCATCTGGCGCGTGAAGTTGATGATCTTGCCGTACGAGCCGAGCTGGATCACTTCACCGCTATCGGTCAGCTTGCCGTACTTGTATTCGCCGGTCTCGTTGATCTTTTCCAGCTTCAGGGCGCCGTCGACCTGCACGCGCGTTGCCGGGCGGAAGTCCGTCAGCGAGCCCTGCCGTGCCCAGCTCGTGAAGGACCGCGGTGCCGCCGAATAGGCATCGCGCAGCGTCCGGTTAATCACGTTGCCGAAGACGATCGGCAGATCCGACGTCGAAGTGTATCCCGCACGGCCCGTCATACCGAGTGCCATGCCAGCCAGCTGGCGAAGGTCCATGCCGCGCGTGTCGACGCCGGCCGCTTCCAGCGCCTCGCGGCACATTTCCCGCAGCGTCATGCCGCGATACTGGCGGCCCGCATCGTTCAGTTCGTGACGCGGGTTCACGCGATGCATCACCGCATCGGTCATCGCCGCGCGGCGAACATCGGTCTCGTCGGTCACGGTGACGATGTTGGCGGCACCACGCTGGGGATTGGCCGCCGAGCGCTCAGCCTGCAGGCGCAGGATTTCTTCGCGCGCGGCTTCGATGGTCACGCCACGTTCAATAAAGCCCTCGAGCAGCTGGTCTTGGTTGTCCAGCACGCTCGCGCGCACTGCCGTGCGCAGATCCATCATGCGTTGGCGTTCGGCTTGCGCGCCCGCAGTGCGGGCGGCTTCGTTCTGGGCCGCTGCGTCATCGCTTCGTGCCGCCGTAGTGGTTTGCGAACCGGACGGTTGTGCAGGGGTTTGAGGTTGGTTTTCACCGGGCATCACAGCTCCTTGGTTAAGTTGCGAGGCGTCGGCCCCGTCAGATGAAGTCCCTGCGCTTCGATCGATAAATTCGCAGGGAAAGAAACGTTGTTGTTCGGATGCGCCGCCCGCGCCGCGCACGGTTGCATTCGGATCCGCCGGAATGGAGACCAGCGAAATTTCATACGGCTCCCAGTCGATCGCCCGATAGATCCACTGGTCGTTGTTTTCCTGACCCGGCGGGATCATGTCGATCCGATAGGTCCGGTAGCCGAAAGAGACGTTGCGCAGGATCCCGTCCTGCACGTCCTGCAAATACGGCTGCACGGCATCGCGTGCCGAAAAGCGCAGCGTCGCCTGGCCTGTACTGTTCCCGCCGTCCAATGAGGCGCTGGACACGACACCGAGTACCGAATCAAGGCCGCCCCAGCGATCGTGATCGTTGAGCACCGGGGCGTTTCCGGATTGCAGCCGGTCCATCCGGACCGCACCCGGATCGGTGCTGAGCTCTTCGAGATAGGTTCGATCGCGCATCCAGTCGTAGCGCTGTACCTGGGCACCGGCAGTCCAGGTGACATCCACCGTGCGATTTTGTGCATCGACCGACGAGACCGGCTGCAGCCGTGTCTGCAGGGGCATCGTCGAGGCAGACGCGCCGACGCCGCCCCGACGACCATTAACGGGTTCGGGCATGGTTCACTCCAATAGAAAACGCCCGCGTTGCGCGGGCGTTGTAGCGGGTTCAAAGTTGCTTTGCAGGGAACTACTGCGGCACAGTCAACAGGATCTGCTCCAGCCGGTCGAGGACGTCATGCGCCGATTTCGCATCAAGCGAACGTCCCGAAACCGGCACCTCGATTGCGAGGGTGTCCGCTTCGATCTCTGCATCGACCACGTCCGGGTCATCGCCAAGATCACGAATGCTTTGATGGCGGCTCTTCAATCGGGCGTCGATCAGTGCGATGATCCCGTTGGCTTCACGCAGCGGATCGATGAATTCAATGCGCTGCGGCGACCACGACACGTCTGCCACGGCAAGTTTCGTTTTACCGGCAAGGTATGCGGTCGCAACAAAACGCCGCGCAACGACCTCGCAGAACATCGGAATGAAGATCAGCCATAGTTCCTGCTCGAGCATGCGCTTGTATTCCATCTTGCCCATACGGCCGCTCGTGAAGTTCACCTGCGAGTAGTCGCCTGTCAGCTGCTCGTAGGTGGTGTCCGTACCGGCGGCGATCGCGCGCAGATCGACACGCACATTGCTCTCGTATTCGGCGCTCGTCGCCGGCGCTGAAAACGTGACAGTCTCCCCCTGCCGCAGGTACTCAACCATGCCAGGTGACAAAGCCTCAACCCGGCGAGCGTCGGTCTGTGCAGTCGCAGTTGTGCGACCGACCTGAAACCCTTCGTCGCTCGTCGTGACGAACGCCGCGAAGCAGGCCTCGATCTTCTTACGCACCAGTTCCGCGTCCTGATACTCGTCAAGATCCCGTGCCTTCCAGATAGCCGAGGCGAGCCACGGAAATCCACGTACCGAGTTCGGCCGATCGATGGCGTCAAAGAGGTGGATGATTTCCGACGCCGGCACAAAGCGGCTCAGCATATTGCGAGGCACCGTTGCGACCTCACCAGGGTGCTGGTCAAAGAGCCAGTAACCGGTTCGCTGCCCGATTACATTGAACTGCACGCCGGCCACCACAAAGCCACCATCGACCAGCCCGACTTTGAGCGTATCGAGATAGTCGATCTCGAGAACCTGCAGTTGCAGGGGCACCTCCATGCCGTCCTGCGGAAGACGCGTGCGGAAGCGCACCAGCACTTCACCCGACTCCTTGAGAGCCTTGTATGCCTGTGCCTGCTGTCCGTTGAAGTCCAGCAACCCGGCAGCGTCACTCACCTTGATCCAGCGTTTCCAGAGTTTCTGCAGAGCCTTGTCGGAAAATTTGGCCTGCACGCCGGTCCCGATCGCGTTCGCGACCATGATCCTGAGCGCCCGGCGGATATGCGGGTTGTTTCGCACAAGGTCGCGTGCGCGATTGCGCAGTACGCCGAGGGCGGGCATGACCTCCGCCGTCGCGCTCGCGCCGGTTGCACGCCACCCCGCCGCACGCGGACCGCGCTTGGCTCCATCGAAACCACGCGCCGCATTGATGGATACGCGTGCGCGCATCCTCCGTGCAGCGAGTCCCGGCGCCACATACTCGATAGCTCTGTCTAGAATGTTTGTCTTCATGTCAGAACCGCTCATAGATGGCGATGCTCGATCGCGGCGAACTGCCCGGCGTCTGTTTCGCCAGTTCCGTCTTGATCACGTCCCGCGCTTTTAACAGATCGGCCATGGAACGATAGGTGATGCGCTTGCCGTTGTACTCGATCGACAGTGTGCCGGTCGCAATCGCCTGTTCAAGCGCATCGAGGTTCTGCTGTGTGAATGCCATATCTATCGCCTCAGCCAGTTATCCCGGCGTGGAATCCATGTGTCCTGCGGAACTGGTGCCTCAACTGCCGCAACGTGATCGCTGGCCGACCCGACTTCTTCACCAGCCGCCGCGCCGTCAACCTCCGCGACCGTTTCGGCTTCAACCACTGTCGTCTCCGCGACAGCCGGCTCCTCCGCTGCGTCACCATGAGCCGGAACAGACGTGAACAGATCCTGCACACGCGGCTCGATCAGTGCTTCGAGCGCTGCCCAGTCGGAATCCTGATAGGCATTCAGGCGCAGCCGGGGGTGATACGCGCACGCGAAGTTGTAGACCTTAAGGTCGAGCGCTTCATTGCGCTTTCTGAGCTTGTCCCAGCGGTCTTTCGAGGGGTTGTATGCCTCCGCCGTCAGCTGCTCAAAGTACTCATCGTCAAGGTCCGTCGAAAAATGCATGCGCCGGTCAACGATCTCCCGGTCCTCATCAGCGAGCAGCGCACCGAAGACGCGGTTCTTCGCGGTGTCGGTTCCGACAGGCCAGAGCTTGACGCCGTTTGCGTAGGTCTTTCCCTTGACCGTTACGTCCTGATCAGTCGGGCGGCCTATGATCGGCTTGTGTTTGTCTTTCGCACCTTTCACGGCGAACACCCCCCGATGCCGACGCAACCGGCAATAGTCGTACGCGTCCTGCGTGCGGCCACCCCCGGTGTCGACCGCACACAACTCGATGCGCATCGACACGCCGAACTGGTTGGTAATCGGCGTATCGAGATATTTGTCGAGCTGGTTCCATACGTCAGGCAATGCCGGGTCGCCACGCAAGACGACATGGTCGACTGTCCAGTTGCGCATGCCCCGGCCCCAACCGGATATCTCCGCTTCGAGCCGGTCGTTCTGCGTGTCGACGGCGCACGTCAGCAGCAGGCAACCTGGCGGCACGGTACGAAGCTTGTAGGGCTCCGCACGGCGCTTGATCGTCTCCCACTTCATTTCCGCGCTCTTGTCTTCCCAACACTCGGCGAGCGCGTTGTTGACGAACGCGATCATCTTCTCTGTGTCGGTTTGCGCGGCCTCCCAGTCGTCCATCAGATCGGACCACGGGCGCCATCCGAGGGGCGCATACAGTGCATTCAGGTGAAAGCTGGCTGTCCTGCCATCGCCGGCTGCCGTCGGCATCCAGTAGGCGCCCTCATACCCCCGCGTTTTCCAGACGCTCTCCGGATTGCCCGCTCCGCAGCCGGTCTGGCAGTAGTACAGCACGACGCCGGGATCATCCGGCGATCGACGCATGCCCTTGTGCCAGTCGAAAAACTGCGGCGAACCGCAATCGGGGCAGCGCACAAAGTAGCGGCGCTGATCGCCCCGCTCGTACAACTTTTCAATCTGCGAGCGTCGCTTGATCGTTGGCGTGCTGTTCGCGAAAATCTTCGCGCGGCGACCAAAGTTACTTGTCCGGTTCGTCGCAAGGTCGATCGGGTTACCCTGGCCGTCGACGTTGAGTTCATATTCGTCGATCTCCTCAAGCAGCACGTAGCGAACGGTCGTCGACTTCAGACGGCCTGCCTTGGTCGCGCTGACGAGATTCATCAACCCGCCAGGGAACTTCTTGCGAAGCTTGGTGTTTTCGCTGCCCTTCTTCATCGCGTCGCGCACGCGGCGACGCAAATCCGGCGTCGAGGAACGCATCGGCTCGAAGCGGTCCATTTCCCATTTCTCGGCGTCGTCGTACGTCGCAAACACGGCGAGGATGTTGCCGGCCGCCGTCGTGATGCAACGACCAACAAAGTTTTCGCCGAGCGCCGAGCCGCCGAGCTGGTGCCCCTTCATGAGACCGACCGTGATCACACGGTTGTTTTCGAACGGGCGGTCATCGTCGTGCGCGTAGCGCGTTACGCTGCTCGCCTGACCCGAGAGCGCATCCATGATGCCGACGAGGTACGGCGTACGCTCATTTCGCCATTTGCCGGGCTCAGGGCTGCTCTCCGGCAGGATGCGATGCTTCTCTGACCATTCAGCGATGCCGATCCGCTTGTCAGGCCGTATCGCCTCCGTGATCGTCTTCAGAAATGCCTCGGTCGCTCCCATCGGCGTCATCCATATCGTTTTCGCTCAGCAGCGCAGTTGCGTCCACGGAAGCGAGCGCACGTACGAGCTCGGCGTCGAGCATCGTTTCGACCCGGATCGGATCGGACTCCGCAGCGAGTGCATCTTTAAGGCGAACGGGAATGTTCATGACGTTGTCGCGCACCGTGCGGAATGCAGTGAAGGCGAGGCGCTGTGCGTCCGCAAGCGGCAGCGTGGTTCCGCGCTCTCGCTCGAGGTCCATGCGCTCACGTTCAAGCCGCGTCTGTTCTCTCGCCGCTCGCGCAGCGCGATACGCGACCATCGACGGGTCTTCCCTGCTCGCGGCAGCAGGCAGGTCGTCGTCATCAAGATCAGCCGGGAGCAAAGGCGATGCTTCGATGCCATTCGCGCGCGACGGCCGCGACAGATCCGTGAATGATCGCCGCGACTCATCAGTGTTACGTCGCCACGCCGCTTCGGCGACTTCCGCATGGATCTTGCCGTTGGAGTTCAACTCGATACGACCCGACTGCACGGCCTTTTGAACCGCGCGGTGAGCTACGCCCATATGACGGGCGAAGCCCCGCATACTCATCTCGGTCATTGTGGCTACCTGCAGGAAACTTGAACGGCTTTCAAAGGCCCGAAGAATCCGGGTGGCTACCTGGAGTGGCTACCCGGCTACCTGAGTGGCTACCCTGAAAAGTTGCTTTGACGGCGCGTGTGATGGGGCTCGAATTACCCGCATTGGCCGATATCCAGGAAGGACCCATTTGCGGGCTATGAGCCGTCGCCCCGCATAGGACCACCCTATCCCCTCAGCCATCCACCGCGCCTATCGCGACGTCGACGCGGCCAGCGCGAACGCAGCAGCGACGTTCGCGCTGAGGTTTGCGTCGACCACGTCGGCCACGATCTGGTCGAACGGGAAACGCGCGGCGTAACGCGGCGCTTTGACAAACAGCAGCACCGGCTTGACTGCGTAGCCGTGCGCAAACTGGTAGCGAGCCCACACACCGAGCGGCATGCGGCCACCGCCGGGCCGCCCAACAAAGTAGCGTACATCGGTCGACGGGTTGCGCCGCTTTCGCCCGCGCGACGCTTTCGTTTCGTTCTGCGTTCGATCACGCGAAGCCTGCAGTTGCGCCAGGATCTTCGAATACTGCCCACGGCTGAAGTTGCCATACCGGTCCAGCTGCGCCGCACTGCCCGGCACGACGTACATGTCGTACGGCAAAAGGCCTTTGCCACGCAGCAACGACTCGATGCGTTTTACGTTTCGCGTGCCGCCGTCCACCTCTGGCAGCAGAAATTTCGTCGCCGGCGTCCCCTTGAACGAGTCGTCTTTGTACCCCACGGTCGCTACCGGCTTTGCTCTGGTTGCGAACGTAATGCGCGTCGAACTCAACGTGTACGGTGTTGGCCTATCGAAGTACTGCGGCATCGCAGTTTTCAATGCCGACTGCGCCTGCTTCGCCGTGTTGTTCAACGCCGTCGCCTGGATATACGGCAACTGACGCTGCACGTTATCGTCGATGCCCTGCACTAGCGAGCTGGCATCGACCCTGATCTGAAACGAGCCACGCGACATGGCGACTCCCAAATGCAAAAGCCCTGGGGCTTTCGCGCTCAGGGCTTTGGATTCTGCGGTTCGCGAAGGCGCACGCCTCCACACGACCTAACGGGCTCCAGTTTTTATTGTTGTGTCGCCGAGAGGTTTGCACGACTAACGCGCGGTGCCAGCGGGTATCCAGTGACTCGGTAAAGGATGGCCGAAATATATTCGATTGAATCTTGGTTTGCAAGAATTTCATGCTCGCATCTGTCGACGCATCGTGTCAGCCGCGCTGCCGTCGACCTTGTCGAGCACCGCGAACACGCCGTGAAAGTAGCGAGCCCATTGTGAGCGGTACAGATCGAGCGACACGCCGAGCGCTACCGCGCGCGCTGCTTCGTCGACCGGATGCCTACCCGACCCGTCGCAGAACCGGCAGATCTGCCGGCCATCGCGCACAGCCTTCTGTTCGCTGCGGATCGTGCCACGACCATGACAGATGCCACACCGTTCGTATTCGCGAAAAGCCATCGGCCCCCGGCCGTTGTGCGCAAATGGAATGTATTCCTCATCGACCACCAGAAAGCGCTCGCCGCGACAGGTCTCGCACTCAACCTCGATGACCTTTGCCGTCTTCCGCTTCTCCGATCGGCCGGACACACCGCGCCCCTCACAATGAGGGCATTTGTCTGCAACCCATTCGATGATTACACGCTGAGCGAATCGCTCGACGATATCGGCATGCGAGCGCTCAACAGAGCGACCCGCACGCCGATCGCGATTCTCTTTCCGATCGAGACCAGTGAATTTGCCGCGTGCGAACTTCCCCGACCACCGGATGCGACTCGCCAGCAACAATGTCGCGCGGTGCAGGCCGCTTCGCTTAATGTCCTGCCCATACTTCATTCTCCACAGCAGATTGCCCAGTTCGTTTGCAAATGCGAGCGCGCCCAAAGTTACTTTTGGATCACCAGTCGGCTCGCCCAGCTGGCTGCGGACATTCATTGCGACACCGGCTCGTTCTTTCAGGTCGATCATCTTTATCCCCTTCTATGTCCCAATGTCCTAATGTCCCAAGGGAAAGGCTTGTGGGTGCGTGCGCGCCCGCGACATGCGCACACCCTCACGTCGCGCACGTCGCGGGCATGCGCACACACGCAAGGCGATCGCTTGGGACGTTGGGACACAGGACGACGCTGCACCCAGAAAACGGCGCGCCAAAGCTGTCGCAAAAGCGCGCCGAAAACCGAAGCGCAGCGCGCCAGAACGACAAAAAAATCAAAGCGGTGCGTCATCGTCCGCGCCTTCAGTTGCGAGTTCCATCACCGGTGCCGGCGCTTCGTCTTCCTTGACGTAGTACCAATCCCGTCGCCCCGTCGACTCCCGCTTGCGCACCCAACCGAGTGATTTCAGCGCCTTGCCAACGCGGCGTTGCTCGGGCAGCGTCCACTTCGACGTGTCAAGCTTGAGAATGTCGGCGAGGATCTCCTCCATCGTGACGCGCGGCCTGAGCTCCAGATCGCGTGCGATCCGGTCCTCATAGACATCGCCTTCATAGCGTTCGGTCTGCTCGCTTTCAAACAGCGGTTTTTCGGCTTCGGTCACATGCCAGATGACGCCTTGCCGGTACAAATGCACAGCCTCTGCCCACAACTGGTCGCGGTCGCGGCGCAGGTCGTCGATAAGGATCGGGCCGCCGACACGTAGCGGCCAGTAACGCCGGTTTCCGGATTCGTCCTTGAGATATGTGTCGAAGTTGACCGAGCCGGCGAAGACGCCCTGCCGGTGCACGTCCGTTGCCCGCTTGCCATAGAAGTTGCGGAACCGGTCAGTTTCCGTCGCAAAGAAGCTCTTGGCGGCCGACGAATCGCTTTTGTTAAGGGAATCCAGCTCGGCCAGTTCGATGATCCACTTGCCCGCCATAACGGCGTAGGTGTCCTTGTCGCCGATGCGGATCGGCGAATTCGTGTACCACGGCTTGCCCGCGATCACTTCCAGCGCGGTCGACTTGTACCAGCCCTGCTTGCCTTCCAGAATCAGCACGTTGTCCGCTTTGCAGCCGGGCCGCATCACGCGCGCGACTGCCGCGATGAGCCACTTCGTGCCGGCCAGTTGCACGTACTCGCTATCGGCCACCTTCATATAGCGCGTTGCCCAGGTACGCACGCGCTCGACACCGTCCCACACAACACCTTCGAGGTATTCGCGCACGTCGTGAAAATGCGTCGCGTCGGCGACCAGCAGCACCGCGCTCATCACGATGTCCTGCCGCACCGATATGCCGTATTTCTGCGACAACCAGAGCACACAGCGGATATCGTCCATGTCGGACCACTCGCCGACCTCTCCCTGTGCGAACGGCGGCCTCTTACGCTTCACAACGCGACCGGCGAAGTCGTCCTGCGCAATGACTCCTTGCCACGATTTATGATTCGACAGGATCAGATGCACGTTGCCGAGCGTAGGCAGCAGATTGCCTTTCTCGCTTCGCGCGAGATCGCGCTCCCATGTGTGCGCACCGTTCTCGATCTCATGACTGCCGCTTTCCTCCGCCGCAGCGCCAGCGGACGTCGCGCGTTCGGCCACGACGGCGCCGATCACCGAACGCGTACCGTTCGGGCTTTCGTCGAAAACGACGCCGTCAGCCGCCATGCGTTCGATCAGCCGGGCCGCGCGATTGAAGCCGATGCGCAGCTCACGCTGCACAAGCGACACCGACACACGCGAGGCGGCACGCACGATCGCAACTGCACGGTCGTATAGAGGGTCGCCTGCCAGATCCTGATCCTGCATGGGTGCAGCTAGCGGGATGTCGAGCGCGGCCGGCGCCAATGCAGCGAGCAGCGCGGACTGGATCTGCTGCCGCACGGGCTCGAGACCTTCCTCACAATGCAGATCATTGAAATCGGTGAGCTTACGGTCACCGCGGTCGGCAAAGCGCGGAAACACGACGCTCGCGTTACCGACGTCTGCAACGGCCTCAAATGCGCACCTGAGTCCCGCGTTCTCGAACCGCTTGCGGCGCTCTGGCGCTACGTCATTGCCGTACGATAGCTCGATGTACCCGACACCCTGATCATCGCGCTTGTACATTGCGCGCATCATGTACCAGGTGTTTTTTGTTTCGACCCGCACCGCATCGCCGCCGATTGGCAACTCGCCGCTATAGCCAAACTCGTCGACAAGGCACTCCCGCAGCCGCTGCTCGATTTTCCAGTCGTCGTCCGCGCAAATCAGCAGATGCAGATCCGGGTAAGCACCGCGCAGGTAACGCGCTGCGGACAGAATTCCGCCGGCATCGAAGCAGATCGACAGCGGAATGGCCTCGCCAGTCGCCATCCGGATCGAGCGGCCGGTTGCATAACCTTCCGCGACCATGGCGACCTTGTCATCGTCGCCAATCTCGCCGAGCAGGTAAGCAGCGCCTTTCTTCTCCATGCCCTTGTTGAAACGCTTCGCGCCATCGGGCGTGATCTTCTGCAGCCCGACGAGACGGATGCTGTCGGCGTACTGGAACATTGGCACCAGCACCGTACCTTCAGAATCGAAGCGGACGCCCTCTGGCGTGATCTGCTTTCTGTCGAGATATGCGGACGTGCCATCGTCACTTGCTCTTTGCCATTGGTCGCGCGCACGATTCGCTGCGAGTTTCGCAGCATGTGCTCTCTTTTCGGCTTCGGCACGATCAGCGGCCTGCTGACGCTGTCGGGCTGCATTGACGTCTTCCGGGGTCAATGCCTCGCCGTGCCACTGGAAAGCTTGCGCGCCATTGTCATTGCCGGACCAGCGCCCGAATGCGCCGGTGTAACCGAGAACCTTGCCCGCACGCTCGATCTGATGGAGCGAGTACCAATATTTTTTTCCAGCCCCATAGCGGTGGGGTTTGCCATCAGCAATCGGGTGGCCGTCCGGAAGCTTCGGATGACCTTCAGCCACGAGCTGCTGAACGATCTGCTCTAACGAAGACATTCGTTGATCCTCCTCTGGCGTTCGCGTTGATGAGAAAACGCACGCCACGCGGCGCGGCCGGCGGCGTACATCTGTGGACCGGACGGAGAACGTCCGAAAGATGGGTTACTACGGCGAAGCAATGAACTCGCACCGCGCAAAGTCACTTTGAGGTCTCCCTGATTACTTGCCGCGAAGGCGGCGCCATTCGGCGGACATGAGTTGATCGAAGCGCTCCAGATCGGCCGGCGCGAGGCCTCCCTCCAGCTGTCGCCTGAAGTCGTGTCGCTCAGTTTTGGTCTTCAATGCCGCACAGGCCACTGCGGCCCGTTCAACGAACAGGGGAACAACCGCCGCGCGTAAGGCCGCCTGGCGAATCAGCGCGAGGTCATTGGGAAAGGTATTGATGAGCGACGCCAGAAACTGCGGCGTGTGGCCCGGATCGCGGTCAGCCGTCCACTGGAGTGCGGACATTCCGCAAGCGAGTTGCTGGTGCACATCGCAGGATAGTTCGACCCGCTCACGGTGCGGGTTGCAGCATGACATTCCAGGACAAAACCTCATGCTTGACGGCGACCCAACCTGCTAACGGCCTGCACGGTGCGCAGGAGTCGGCCAAGCAGTCGCTGATTATCACGAGCAGCGAGCACGATTGCGTCGGCTTCCTGATCCGTTATGCGCCCGTCTTCGATTGCCGTGCGCACTTCGCCGGCCACCACGCCGGATTGCCGAGCAAGCTCCAACGCGCCAAGTGCAACCGCGTCGACGCTGTCGGGCCCATCCTGCTCCGTGGCTTCGGTCGCGCGAAGTCCGAAACGTTCGTTGAGTGCATGAATCACGTCGAAGCGCTGTGGCTGACGCTTTTCTTCCATCCACTCGATCAGAAGCTCGAACATTTCCATCGAGAGACGGTTCTCGCCTTCCCCGCGCAAACGCAGGCGCAAGGACTCAGTGCCGATGCTCTTGCCGCGACGATTGGTCAGGAAGGCCGCTGCGTCTGCAACGCCGCCCGGCGTGCCGCGTACCGACGTATAAAGAACGTCTAGCCAATCCGTACCGCTGTATCTGCAGGTCATGTGAATCCCCGGTGTCTTTGTCGATACGGCTTTTCATGCTGTGCGCCGCTGTCAGGCGCTCGTACTATGCGATCTCACCGTCGCTCTTCTCACCCGTGGCGCCGCTCAGCACCAATGCTTAAAAAAGAGTTAGTGCGCCGTGCGAGCGCGATCGGCCGGCGACGTCTCGGTAGGCCGACTTGCGAAATAGTTATGCAAGGCCTGCACCGTCGAGACGCGAGGATCGGCGACCCGGCCGAGGGCTACCTTGGTGAGCGTGTCGTATGGAATCCCCGTCACGGACGAAATCGTCCGCCACTTGCCCTTGGTTTCCTGCAGAGAGCGAACTACGGTCGCCAACCATGACACCTGTCCTTGCTCCATTGCATGCTCCGAGATGTGGTCAGGCCCGATCGTAAGTCTTTTATGGCTATTTTTCAACCCGAAGTAATGTGCGGAATAGGACACAAGTGTCTAGCCATATTTGGCAATATAGATCGCATGAAAAAGACCCCCATCCGAGCCGTGCTTGCCACAAACCTTCGGCAGGCGATGGCTGCGCATCCAACGCTTGACACGCAGATGCGCCTCGCCCAGAAGTCCGGCATTGCCCAACGAACCGTCGGACGCATGCTGAACGGCGAGGTGGACCCGCAGCTGGGGCATGTTGAAAGAGTCGCGGAAGCGCTTGGTGTTACTGTCACCGACCTGTTGACCGACTACACGTCAGGGGTTGCCGAACTCCGCTACGATCGCCAAAAGTTCGCAAAGCTATCGCTGGCAGATCAAGCCAAGATCGAGTCATTTATCGAATTCACGTTTGTGTCGCAGGATAAGAACTCGGTGAGCGACGCGCCGTTTAAATATTCCGAGGCAATGAAACCCACCCCCGCACAAGAAGAGATGGTTAAGCGCGTTGCTCAACGAGACCTTTCAAACAAAACGTTGAGCATCGATGAAGACCAAACCAAACCTCACGGTGGAAGGCGCGGACGTCGCTGATTTCACTAGCTACAGAAAGAAAAGACTCACCACTAAGCATTACATCTCCCCCGACCGCTCAGCTGCGGCCACCAGGGCCCGACTCGCAAGATCCGAAGCTATCGCCCAGTTTGATGGGCTCAGCTCACCGGCTATCGCGTTCGCGGTCGTTCTCCTTTCGCAAGACGGCACCGTCACACTAGCGGCAACCGGGATAGAACCCGAGTTCACGCCGGCGATCAGCGCAGGCCTGCTGCGCCTCAGGAAACTAATCAATTCCCACGGCGACAACCACCCGCCGCCTCGGCGACACGGCGGCTTCACCAGACTCGTCCCGCTTTTTTCGCTCGCCTGCATGGCTGCAACGTATCTCAACACCGTGCCGTGGATTGACGCTGCACTGTCGCTGACTGCGCAAGTCGGCATCTCCTACGCCCTGACGCGTCTGCGTCCCCTCAGGTAGGCACCCGCGACTTAACCCAGCATGCGCCAACTGTCGCGTGCTGCATTTCCCAAACAGAAATAGCCATTTGTGACTTGACTGCATAAGCCATAAAAGACTATCTTTCGTCCTGACGCATTTGCGTCGGAACAGGAGATCGCATGAATTCCATACGTGATTCAGCCGGGAATGACCGCCGGGCGTGGCTTCGCCTGATGCAAGAAGAATTGGCGCCGTCGCAAAGTGACTTTGAAACGTCGCTGGCATGGCGCCTGGTCGTTGTGGTCGCCGTCATCGTGGCGACCATCAATGTGCTTGCTCCGCCGCCAACAGGGGGAATCGCAAAACCGGTCCACCCAATGGCGTAACTGACGCGATGGCAGACCGACTCCCCGTCAGCGACGCCGAGATAGCCAGCGAATTTCGTCTCCGTCACGTACGCGGTTCGGCTGTCGACGCCGTCACTAATCCCGCCCTGCGGATCTGCCTCGCCAACTGCGCCGAGCTGCGCAAAAGGCAGAAACGAACAGACCAATCCACGCTGGACGGCAAGCGTCTTGCCGCTGGCGATACGGAATAAACGCCACATGCACAGACCAAAACTCAATGCTCCGCAGGAGCCGACGCGCAGAGACACCATCGGCCTGCGCTCCATCGTTCATTACGATCCGATGGCACCGCGCGCGACCACACCCGTCATGGTGGGAAGGTACGTTGTTGCGCGCCGACCTCTCGCCGGCAGCGTGCACACGCTCTACATAATCCTCGACGGCACCGACGTCGTCGGCACGTTGATCTCGTACCCAAGCGAAGATGACTGCGCAGCGGTCATTAAAAGGAATCAACGCAAGAAGGCCGAGTCCCTTGCCGAGAGCATGATCGCCAAGGCGAAGAAGCGGAAACCACGCGCGATACGTGTAAAGGAGGTCGCGTGATCTTCGCCCTCCTCGTCGCCATCACCACGTGCTGCACCGTGTGGTTCCTCACTGGCTCAGCCCAGCACCGTTATATCGGCTACCTGTTCGGTCTCGCAGACACCGTGCTCTGGCTATTCGCTGGCGCTTCCGCCGGCAAACTCATCGTCGTGGCTATCGCATTGTTCTGCGCGCTCTGCTTTGCCCGGCCGTTCCTGCGCGCCACCCTTTACGGTCGCCTCCGGAGACAACATGCAGACTGACATCTCCCCGATCTGCAAGGCGTTGATCGCCCTTTTTGCTGGTCAGACGGACCCGCTCACAATCGACAACGTTGAGGCCGCATTGCCGCACGCCGATCGACAGGCACTCCGCCTCGAGCTACACATGCTTGTGCGAGCCACGGTCGTGCGGCAGGCTATCCGACGCTCCGACGAACGCCTCGTTTACTGGCTCGCCGGTGTAACCATCGCTCCGTTTGACGGCACGCTGTTTCACTATGCCCCGGATGCCACGTTCGCCGACGTAGGCGGTATCCCGTCCAGACTGGAGGCGAATCATGGCTAAGACCAGCCTGCTCGTTCTCGACGCAATGATCGTCACCGGCAACACGAAGGCCGCGGTCAAGGCTGCCGGCGGCGGATCATCGGACCTCTGGACTGTCCCGCCCGGTGAGATCCACTACGATCCACGCGACAACGTTCGCCCACTGGACATGGAGCGGGTTCGTCACCTGGCCAGCTTGATAGTCGCCAACGGATACGACCGTAAAAAGCCGCTTGGCTGTTTCGTACGCAAAGTCGGCGGTCAAGACCGAATCTTTGTGTACGAAGGGCAGCATCGCTATCACGCGGCGCTGATGGCCATCCAGGAAGGTGCCGAGATTGACCGCCTGCCGATCGTTATCGACGAGGCGAAGTCCGTCAACCGCGTCAACCTCATCTATTCGGGCATCACCAACAACGACGGCGAGAAGCTGACGCCATTGCAACTGGCGGAGAAGGTCGTTGAGTTGCAGGAGCTCGGCGAGGTCAACTCCACGATCTGCAAGCGGCTGAACATTACAGACCAGACGATCCGCGATGTACTGCTGCTCGCCCAGGCACCGGTCGCACTTCACAAGCTCGTCCGCGACAAGGTAGTGGCGTCGACACTCGCGATTGAGGAAATCCGGACGCATGGTGGCGAGAAAGCGCTTGAGCGCCTTTCGAACGCAGCAGCACAGGTGAAGGCCAGCGGGAAGGCCAAAGTCACCAAGAAGGCTCTCTACAAGCCGGCTACGCACAAAATCACCGACGTGCAGGCAAAGCAACTTTTGCAGGCCCTGCAGGCTGTGCTCCATGACCGCGCATTCGGCCAATTGGAAAAGCAGACCATCGCAGGAGTACACACCGCCCTGCGGCCCGTGAAAGATCTACTTGATACGAAGCGAGGAGGTTGAAGATGGTTCGCCCGGCCATTTCTACCCCACGTCCGCTGCCGCGTAAGCGGGAACCAGCGGACAAACGCCCACGGCTTTCGCTCGCTGGCACCGTTCCGGCGTACGCATCGAACGACGACGTCAACTGCGGCGTGCTCACGCCCGCCAATGCCATCCAGAAGGACGAGGCTCCGCTCACGCGGCGCAAGACTATCCAGATGAACGAAGGCCAGTCGGATTCCCGACTGGCCACCCTCGCACGGATCAACGCGATTCGCCACGAGATTCGTCAACTGGTCGACGTCGTCGTGCATGGCGCGGACATTGAATTGCTCGACCTCATGCGCGACGAGGTGGGCAGCTATCGCCGGCACAAAGCCGCGCAGGAAGCACGCACGTGGGCTAGCGCCGCCGGCGTCCAGCTCGAAACAGGACTGATGATGCTCGATCGCGCGATGCGGCCGACACCGACGGAGTAACGACAATGAGTCTTCTCACCCGCGCATTCATTCTCGAAAAATTCGGCGTGCGGCTGACGATGGCACAGCTAGCGACGCTGCTGGCCATGTCCGAGGGCACCATCCGCAACCAGGTCAGCGCAGAGACGTTCCCGATCCCGACGTATAAGGAGGGCGCTGCCCGTTATGCGGCTTATGACGCGGTCGCAGAATACCTCGACGCGATGTCAGAGAAAGCGCGCAAGCAAGCCGCATGAAAAGTCATGCCGTTAGGCGGGGTTTGCCTTTGTGTCGCGCGCTTCAATGGCTCGGCGGGCAGACTCCGGCAATTCGGCGTACTGCGCCTGAATTCTCTTGGGCATCGCAATGCGTTGCTCGACGATCACATTCAGCATTTCGAACAAGGCGATCGCAACATCAGGGGTGTCGTCGAGCAAAATCTCCCCAGGATGAACCGCATTGTTTCCCACCACCCGGCAGAAATCGAGCGCCTGCTGGACAAATTCGGGTACCCCTTTTTGCACCAGCGACTTGATGTCGTCGTTGATGTTGTTGCCCTTCTCACCCAGCTCGCGCATCAACTTTTGCAGACATAGCCGGAGCAGAGCAGCAGCAGCCTTCGGCGAGCGTCCAACGATTTCACGTGCCTCTTCGTAGTCCGCCCGTGAGCCTTCCGGAAAATCCTCATGTGCCTGAACTGCAGCTACCCGCGAAGGGATGACTAGATTTCCCTCGTGCCAGTAGCTCCAACGGTGGCAATGAGTGCACATGCAAGCCCCCAGACCTTTTGCCGTCTCATACTTCGAAGCACGGTTGAAAACGTTAACGTCGGACCAATGTTGCCCCGCGTACACGCCACAATGCACGCAATTGAACTCTCTCGCCTGATACTGAGGTGGATAATATTTTTGCAATTTCGTATTCCCCGATTATTCGTTACCGTATTTGGGCAATCACGCTGCCTTGACCAGCTTTAACCGCCCCTTCTTCGCCACCTGAGCTGGATCTAGATTGGTGTATCGCTTCAGGTTTCGCCAGTCCTTATGCCCTGTCACCGCTGCGACCTCTGGGATCTGCCAGCCCGCCTCGAATAGCGCGCTAGTGGCTTCGTGCCGCAGATCATGCAGATGCAGATTCTCAATCCCCTTGTCGTCACACGCCTGCTTGAAGTACTTGCTGGCCGTCCCCTTGTCGAACCGGAAAATAAACTCATTCTTGTGCGGCGGCACGGCCGGATCGACCGCCCGCTTTGCGGCATATTCCGGCGGGACAGGGTAACGCGCCTGTCGCATGATCACTTCGAACGAGTCCCCGATCAGCGGGATCCACTCGTTGTTGCCGACCTTCTGCCGGGGGTGCTTGCGATCGCGCACGAGCGCGAGGTGATTCTCGGCGTCGATGTCATCCCAGCGCAGGTTGAACAGCTCACCGCGACGGAACGCGCACTGCATGGCGACGCGCAACAGATCGGGCATGGCCTGCTGACGTTCCGGATGCTCGGCAAACCACGCGAATATCTTTTCGATTTCTTCCGGCGTCGGTCGGCGATCCCGCTTGCCGCCGGCATCGATCAGTCGCAGGTGGTGAAGCGTTGGCCGGGCTGCGCCGATTGCATCGGGCAGCGTCAGGCCAAGCAGTGACGCCGTGTGACGCAGCACGGTTCCCAGCTTGGAGATATCCATGTCGACCGTATAACCGCCAGCGCCGGCCTTCCTGCGATCCTGGGCAAACTTGACGATCTGCTGGGTCGTGAGCCGCGAGGCAAAGTGACTTTGAAAAGCATCCTCCAGCCGCTGCAGGATGTAGTACTCGTTCGATTTCGCTTTGACGGCCCGATCAGATTCGGCTCGCGCCTCGCGATACTTTTTGACGAGGTCGCCGACCGTCACAGTTGCCGCATCAACGGCGTTCTGTCCCTTGTCGATCTCGACTTCTTTTTCCCGCGCCCAGGCTTCGGCGGCGCCTTTGGTTTTGAACGTTTTTGCTATACTCTGCCCTCGCCTGCGTACCTGGGCACGCCAGCGACTGCCGACTGGCAGGATTGAAGCCATGTTTTCCCCGCTCGAAAACTGTAGCAGTGCCAGATCATTTTTGGGTGCTACAGGGACGATTTGTAGCAAAAGTGTAGCAGAGACTGCTATAAACTGGGGTTCACGGGCTGTCACGGCGCTTCATTTAGGAAGAAGCAGAAAAGCCGGAAACGCCTACGGGACAAGGCTTGAGCCAATAACTGCAAGGGCTCGGTCGTCCCATTGCAAATATCCATCTCCCTGTAGTTCAATGGATAGAACAAGTGCCTCCTAAGCGCTAGATACAGGTTCGATTCCTGTCAGGGGGACCAACTAGCTTCCCAGCCTCACCCAAGTTTGCCCATAAAAGCCCCGTATGCCTTGCGCTGTGGGGCTTTTTTGCTGCCATCAGTGCCCACGTTTGCCCAACACAATCCAGATTCGTTGGCAGTCGTGCTGTGGTTCGCGCAGGGTTGGTATCTAAACAGCCGCCTCGAGCGAGTCCATGCAAAACTTGCTCAACACTCCCTACGTTGGATGGATTGCGCCGGTACCTCTGCGAAAACGATCCGCAGTATGACGACGAACGGAGATCCGCAGCACGTCTCAATGATGCCGGAGATCTGTTCGCAGGGATGGCTGACTGCGCGCCAATTAAGTCAAAGGAAGATGCTGGACGTCGGACGCTGGATACGCCTTTCGCATAGACCGCTTGTCGAAAGCCTGAGCATCGCTGGGCATCGCGCAGGGCATTTGCATACTGACATCAGGTCGGCATGCAGACGCATGGTGTTCGCGGGTGGACGCCTCAGGAGGCCGAGTTAACCTTTGGATGCACATAGGCGTGCCGCCGAGCGATGATGCGGTTCACTCGCCCGTTATCTGGGAGGGCGCAGATGTGTCGACGATGACGTATCGTTCTGACGGCACCTGCCGTGACGCTGGTAATATCTCGCAATCTTTCGAGGCCTTACCAGTGAAAGCAGAAAAAATCCATTCGCTGACATCGTTGCGATTCTTTGCTGCCGCCATGGTGGTCGTTTTTCATACTCGCAGAGAGTTCGGCTATTTCGGCCTCGCGAACCATCTTGCGCTCACGCAGGCGGTATCCCTTTTCTTCGTTCTGTCTGGTTATATTCTCGCCCATACCCACAGAACGATCACATCAAAGAATGACCTTCGCTCCTTTTATCTGAAACGGTTCGCCAGGATTTGGCCCCTGCACCTTGCTGGCGCTGCGGCAGCCGCATGGCTGATTCACTTTGAAGGCGGTTCTATTGCGGGCGCGGCAGCGGTGCTCAATGTTCTGCTGCTGCATGCCTGGTCATGGAACATCAACGACTATTTCTCGTTGAACGGGGTTTCATGGAGCCTGTCCGATGAGGCGTTCTTTTATGCGGTCTTCCCGCTACTGATTTGGCGAGCGAACACCACTTGGGCCGTCAAGCTCGCGGGCACCGTGCTTCTTACCGCCGCAATGCTGCTTGCCTTTAAGAACATGGGACGCCCGTTGATGTTGTGGTCCGCGTACATTTCACCGATCACCAGACTGAGCGAATTTATGATGGGCATCGCTGCCTATCAACTGCTGGAGAAACTGGGGCGAGCCATCAAAACCGGCTGGCCAGCGAGCGTGATTGAAATTGGCGTCGCATTGATCGCAGTGTCGGCGGTGTGGGCCGCAGATCTCAAATTCGTCTCCGACCTACCTTTCCATCCCAACAAGCCTGTTGCTATTTGGCTATCAAACTGCGGAGCGGCCATTGTGTTCGCTTTGCTAATAGCCGTTTTCGCGCTTGAAAAAGGCATCTTGTCTCGCCTTTTAAATGCGCGACCACTCATTTATCTAGGCGAGATCAGCTTTGCCTTATACATGGTGCATCAACTCGTATTGCGGTACGCGGAAGACCACGGCTACATGACGCCAAGCTATTCGATTTCTACCAAGGCAGTCGCGTATTGGCTGGCGGCCATTGCGGTCGCAGCGGTAGCCCACCATCTGATCGAGATCCCCGCTCAGAGGCTAGTCTGGTCGCGCCTCACGGCACGGCACAATTTAATAGCCTAATCCATAGCAGGCCAATCATTCGGAAACGCCGAGTGCAAGAGATCTAATCGCATTGCAGGCGTGAATGTTTTGTAGAAATTTTCATGGCGTGCGTCACAAATCAATAGCAATTGCTGGCCAGGCGAACGGAGCGCGTTTGGATTGACAGGAACGCATCGCGCTCGGCAGATGGCGGCTGAGTTGGCGCCGCAGGTGATGGAAACGTACAGCCTCACCAGAGAGCGGTCGTTGCTGCCGCTCCTTGTCGATGGCTGGATGCTCGACTATAAATCGCCGGCGGTTTGTGGCATCCATCAGATCTGCGCGGCGCGTCTGTTGCGCTCAAAGTAGCGGTCTCGGCGCTTCAGTAACCTGCGGACACAATTCGCGCCGAACTTCGTTCTGCACCCCCACTCTGATCTTTTAAGGAGGTGCAACATGCTCAGGCTTGTCGCAGTTACCAGTTTGGCTGCCGCACTGTCGGGTTGCGTCGCATATCCGGCTGGCTACGGGTACGCTGATCCTGGATACGGGCCCGACTATGTACCCGCATACGGCTACGGCAGCATTAACGTCTGGGCTGGAGGCGGCGGCGGTTACCATCACGGGGATTACCACCATGGCGGTTGGGACCACGGCTACGGGCGGGGACACTGGGAAGGTGGCCGCGGCGGTGGACATGGTGGGGGCCACGGCGGCGGCCACGGGCGCTAAGCGTGCCGGCCTGCTCGGCCGGCTAAATGATTCTTGGCAGTTCGAGACTAGAGAGCAGAATCCCGCGTGCCCTGCCGATTCGAATTGCTAAGCTTGGCCGCGCCCTGCATCAGAATTGAAACTGCCTGCTTGGCTCCCGACATGGAGAAGCGGTAGACGGCGAATCTGCCATCCTGAAGGGCGACGGCAATCCCGAGAGGCATAGTAGAGTCAAGCAGCGAATCCATCGCGTCCGGGTTGCCAATCTGTGCGCGGAACATGGGGCGGCCACTTTGCGTAATCGACGTGTCGCAGGTGAGTTGAAAAGGAATGGCGCCAAGGGATGTAGAAAACAGGGCTGGCGAGGTCACCCCTTTCTCGCAGTTGGTGGCTGTCATGAGATACCAGTAGCAGACTCCTTCTGAAGGTCTGCACGCTTTCATCAACATTCCGCCGCTATCGTTTACCGAACCGGCGAAGAGTTGTCCATCATCAGTCGCGCCAGTGATCCAATCACCGATTGGTGCCGACTCGGACGTAAGCGGCAACGCAAGTGCAGCCGCGAGCACCACACACGATATTTTCAGCATCCCATCACCCCACCGCATTTGCCGGCATCCAGGCCGACTCAATTCGTGTGACGACATTCTTCTGCGGCTTCAGTATCGGCATTTTCGCTGGGGTTCTGAAGTATCGCGATAAGCGGAATGGCTGCAGGCGGTGTGCGAGCTATGCGCAGTGTGGCTCCGACCTCGCGCGCGTCAGGGTTTGGGCGTCGCGTGTGCCGATGTATCTGCAAATGGACCGTGAACGGTGCCATATACCGTATGCTCGACGGCGTTTCCCGAGTGCATACAGTCTATAAACGTATGCGCTCGCTTCTCCGCATATCTGAACGCATCCTGCTCAGAGATGAATTCCAGTTGCTCTGGAAAACTTGCAACCTTTTGTACAGGTTGACTCGACGAACTGATAGTCCAGGACACCTTGTACCGGCGTCCGACATTGTGCAAACACAACGTCTTCCCGGTCGTGACCTGAACGTCGATTCTGAACCCGCGATACGGAGCATAGGTTTGGCAAACCATGATCAATCTCCTGACGCGATGGTCCGCGTATGCAGCCAACATCGCGCAACCGCCATGCCCCAAGGTGAGCCACCAGGGAAACTACCACCTGGTTCAGAAAGGCTCAGCAAAAAAAAAGCCGCAGGCAACGCTGCGGCTCAAAACACACACACCGCGCTCGGGGCGCTGACGTGAGCCATTATCTTACAGAAACCTGTCGATGAATATAACCAGGGATTTCATATGATGTTTTCAAAAACGCTTACCGAGCCGTGATCGACTACTGCTCGATATACATCCGCCATTCCGGGAATTGCTCGAAGAAGCTTTGGCTCACGTAGACCTGGTACAGAACCGGTGAGCTACTGTCGGTCGTGGACCCGGGCTCGCCCAACACAGTCAGTCCCGGATCAACGCCAGAGAGGCTCGCCCATGCGGTGAGATCGTCCGGCAGGTCGGCGGCTTCCTCGCGCGGCACACGCAATTTGATCGGTTTCATGGGGGTCTCCGACAAATGGTGAAGGGCATCTGCCGAATATCATACAAAGAAGCGGTGCGGCCGTGTCAGCTGTGCCTCGATGCTGGAGCGTTTTTCACGAAATTGCCTGTTCACCCTGCCGCCTTGACCCCAAAGCGACTATCCGCATCTCTTGCGACGCGGCGGCCAGATACACCGGGGTACATAGCCACTTCGACGCGCGCACTCAATACGATACGTTTCGCCCCCTCGCACCGAGCCCGCGAAGCTTCGTCACCACGGCACGCAGCGGCGCCGTGATTCGCCAGGAGGTCGACGACTCGAGTTCCCTGATCGTCGAAGTCCGTGATGCGATCTCCTCTTGCATCACTGCGACCTTGGCTCGCATTTCCGCAAGAGCTTGTTCGGCTTCGGCGAGCCGCTCAGCCGGGTCGGCGCTCATGCTCACTGCCCTCTCCGTACCCACCGGAGCGCCGTAGAACTCCTCAGTCGTAAGCTCAACGCGAGGAGGTTCCTTGCGAAAAACAATGATCATCTCTCCGCCGGTTTCTCCGCGCGCAGGCACGAAGTCGACGAGATTGAATTCCACGAAACCCATCTTCAGGATCGGCTTCAAAACCTTGGACACGATCGTGCCGCTCTCGAAAACGTGACTGTGAATACCGACATGCGGAGGCGCCTGCAGCTTCTGCCGGATACGGTTCATATCCAGCTTGTCGGCCACATGCATCGGCTTGTTGACGAATGCTTCGTCGTAATAGATCTCGCATTCGATTTGATGTTCGCGCGGGATTTCCTCGACGCCCGCCAGATACTCGGCCACGAAATGGCTCAGCGCCGTGTCCTGCCTATATTTGTCGAAACTGAACTTCTTGTCGGGCAAGGCGAGAAACAGGATTCCGCCCGGCTGCATCATGTCGCATAAGTCGGACAGCCATTGAATCATGTTGGGCGCGTGTTCCATCACATGATTCGCGATTATGTAATCGAACTTATCGCTGATGTAGTCGCCGTACCGGTTCGAATGAACCACGTAATCGATTTCGGGTATGTCGACGATCATGTCCGGATGCGTGCACTCCCGAACCAGTTGCTCTTTATCTTTCCAGTCAAGATATCGCACATCGGCTTCCGACTTGAAGACGGTTGGCTGATCGTACGGCCCTATCTCGAGACCGACTCCCGACAGATTGGCATGTTTCAGAAGATGTCCGCGGCGCAGCGTCGTGACCAGATTCATGAACTACCTCTCGGCGTGGGGACTGGCACCGTGCAACTTACCATGTCTTGCACTGCAGCCGAACAAATCAATTAACTATCGACTGACACGG
Source organism: Paraburkholderia sp. RL17-373-BIF-A (assembly GCF_046030175.1). Classification (NCBI taxonomy): domain Bacteria; kingdom Pseudomonadati; phylum Pseudomonadota; class Betaproteobacteria; order Burkholderiales; family Burkholderiaceae; genus Paraburkholderia; species Paraburkholderia sp. RL17-373-BIF-A. The sequence goes on along the minus strand of NZ_JARESO010000050.1, from coordinate 8,239 downwards.
AAACTAAACAAATTGATGGTTACGCCCCCGACTATTAAGTGTTGCAGACGCGGCAAACGTCGCCCATTACGCTAATGGCCGTTTTCGTCGGTCGCGTATCTCGCGCACCGGCTTCGGTTCGGGTCGCCACCGCGTCGCCGCCACGGGAACCGCAATCTCATTGCCGGTTTTTCGACGACAAACCACGAGAACAGGGTCAGTGCCATCGATATGACGAAAGTGATCGTCACCATGGCGATATCCGGGTGGGAGAAGCCACCGAAAAATGCGCCCATCGTGTCATGTCCGCCGTAGAGCATCGACTGCAGGACAACGTAGTGCCACAGGTAAAAGCCGTACGAAACTCGCCCTAGTCCCACCAGCGGCGCGATATTGAGCACCCGAACCAACGTGGAACGCTGATCCGTCACGACCTTCGCAATGATGAGTGCTGCGGCTAACGGTGTCAGCGGATAACCCAACACCTGCAACGAAAACTCGACGCCGGTCTCGCTAAGCAGCACGAAACAGAGATAGGCAATAGCAACCGGCCACAACTTGCCGGCCCAGGAGGTCCAGCGGCGAGGCGCCACTGCCAGCAACGCGCCGATCAGAAGACCGTCGGAGTGAGTATCGAAACCACAATAAACGCGGACCACCGGGAAGTCATGCGACATCAGAAACGAACGCCACCCAATCACCGCGACCGTGAGAAGCGCGACCGCGATGAGGATGCGCCGTGGCCAAAATTTCAACACGCCCAGCAGGATCAGCGGCCAGACGAGGTAAAACTGCTCCTCGATCGCGAGGGTCCATGTATGTCCGGTGAGATGCGCATCGTAGATCTCGAACGCACGCACCCAATTCATCACATAGAAGAAAGCCGGCAGGACTTCCAGACCCAATCTCAACGGGGCAGGAAATATCAGACAATAGACACTGACGCCTGCAAGCATCAGCAATAGAGCCGGATAAAGCCGCCGGGCGCGCCGCCAATAAAACGCCGGCAAATCGATCCGACCGGTGCGCAAGTGTTCGGCTACCAGCAGGTTGGTGATCAGGTAGCCGCTCAAGACGAAAAATACATCGACACCGACATACCCGCCCCCCACAACGCCGGCAAGACCGGTATGCGCAAGAAATACCGCAATGACGGAAAGTGCGCGTAAGCCGTCGAGGCCAGCAATCCGGACGTGCTGAGGTTGATTCATTGCCTATTCCGGGGACGCGTCGCGGATATCCCACTACGCGGATGGTCACAGTCGATAGTTTCTCGAGATGTTTGGTAAGGATCGGGCTACGACAGTTCCACGAGTCGCCTAATACCCTATATGGCCGCAGCGATGGTCGTCGTCGCACGAGAAGGCCGCTGTGGCGGCGTCGAACTGTGCAAATCACGCACAAACTCTGTTTAGCCCACGGCGTTGTTGCGGCGCTTCGCCCGCCTTAGACTCGGTTCCTCTCCAACCACTGCCGAAAAGAACCATGTCCAGCCGCACACTTCGTAGCATCCTCGGTGCCTGCCCGCCCGCTTCGCTGCCGGCTCGCGCCACCGCGTTGCTGTTGATCGACTTTCAGAACGAATATTTCACAGGCTCGCTGCCCATTCCCGGTGGCGCGGCGGCGTTGCAAAACGCGCGCCAGCTTGTCGAATGCGCTGACCACCATGGGTGGCACGTCGTCCACGTGCAGCACATTGCACCGGCCGGCTCACCTCTGTTTGCCGCCGATAGCCGGCAAGTGGAATTTCACACGGACATGCAACCGAAGCCCGCCCATCGCGTCGTCGAGAAGAGCTCCGTGAGCGTATTTGCCAGCACGGATCTCGCGCGTACGCTGAAAGACGATGGCATCACGCATCTCGTCATGGGTGGCCTCATGACGCACGCCTGCGTAGCCGGTGCCGCGCGAGACGCAGTGCCGGCAGGCTTTGAAGTTGTCGTGGTCGCCGACGCATGCGCGACCCGCGAAATCGTCGTCGACAGTGAGTTGCGCGTTGGGCACGCCACGCTGCATCTGTCGGCCCTGGCTGAAATCGCGGATACGTTCGGCTCGGTGATGAGCACGAGCGACGTCCTGTCGCTGGCCGCCTGATAAACGGCACGAAGCTCATCATGTCATTCGGATATTCCGGCATCCTACTGATTGTCGAGCGCGGTGCTCGTTAGTGGCTACGACGACGTCATGGTAGCATCGGGCGGCTCGGCATCGAGCGTCACCGGCCGAATCGAAGCTACGTTTGGCGACGTGATGAGCACGTCGGAAATTATTCACTTACCGCTGCGCTAAGCATTGGCCCGATTCACCTTCGTGGTGACGCCGCGTAGCGCCAATCTCGCCCATGGACCAGTTGCTTGCAATGCGTGCCTTCCGCTTCATCGTCGAAGCGCAGGGATTTTCGGCTGCGGCCGAACGGCTCGACACCACGCATTCGAGCGTGTCGCGTCAATTGAAGCAACTCGAGGTTTCGCTCGGTGTTCAGTTGCTCAACCGTAACACGCGGCGCTTTACGCTGACGGCCGCGGGTGAACGCTACTACAGGGCCAGCGTCGATATTCTCGATCGCGTGGAAGCAGCGGCGCAGGCCATGGCGGACGAACATCAACAGGCGGCCGGCTTGCTGCGCGTCACCGCGCCGCTTGCCATCGGCACACTGGAACTGGCTGACTGGCTTCCGGCGTTCCAGAAGCGTTATCCCGACATCCAACTAGAGCTATCGTGCAGCGATCAGTTCGTCGACCTCGTTGCAGAGGGCTTCGACGTAGCGCTGCGCATCAGCGGACCATTGGCGGACACGACGCTGGTTGCGAGGACCTTGGCCGTCTCGGACGTCGTGCTGGTTGCATCGCCGACCTATCTGGCTCGACACGGACTCCCACACACAGCCGGGCAAGTCGCCGAACACGAGTTACTGTCTTTTACCGGCGCGCTCGCACCGACAGAATGGGTGCTGACGTCCGAACAAGGCGCGCCAATCCATGTCTTGCCGCGCAGCCGGCTGAGAACGGACGCTATCACTGCGCTCTACTCCGCGGCGCTCGCGGGCGCGGGTATTGCCGCCTTCACGCGGCAGACGGTTCAGACAGACATCAGAAGCGGCCGTCTCGTTCAAGTCTTGCCAGGCTACACGCTCGGAAGCCGCCATTACTACGCGCTGTATCCGCAAACGCGTTATGTGGCGCCCAAGGTACGGGCGTTCGTCGATCACATGGCTGAGCACTATCGCGGACGATGACGATGCGCTCGACGCAGCGTCAAGCGAACACAAATAGAAGAGCGAGAGACAACCCAAGATTCACGCAGAAAGCGCGTCGGGTCCAAGGTGAACGACGGCCGGCCGGCGAAACTCGCCGCCCGGCCGCCTGAATCGATTACGACGGACGCTTCGGAATATCCAGTCCCTTCGCCACGGCCGGTCGCGCGACGAACGCAGCCAGTGCGCGCGTCACGTTCGGGAAGTCCTGAATGCCGACGAGATCGCCCGCTTCATAGAAGCCGATCAGATTACGCACCCAAGGAAACGTGGCGATATCGGCGATCGAATACGAATCGCCCAGAATCCAGTCACGTCCTTCGAGTTGCCGATCCAACACGCCGAGCAGCCGTTTCGACTCGCCGATATAGCGATCGCGCGGACGCTTGTCTTCATACTCCTTGCCGGCGAACTTGTGGAAGAAACCCACTTGGCCGAACATCGGCCCGATGCCGCCCATCTGGAACATCACCCACTGGATCGCTTCATAGCGGCCGACGGCATCCTGCGGAATGAACCGGCCGCTCTTGTCAGCGAGATAAATCAGGATCGCGCCGGATTCGAACAGCGGCAGCGGCTTGCCGTCAGGCCCGTTCGGATCGATGATCGCCGGAATCTTGTTGTTCGGATTGAGCGACAGAAACTCCGGCGTCATCTGATCGTTGGCATCGAAGCGCACGAGATGCGGCTCGTACGGCAAACCCGTTTCTTCGAGCATGATCGACACCTTCACGCCATTGGGCGTGGGCAGCGAGTAGAGCTGAATCCGGTCCGGATGCTCGGCAGGCCATTTCTTCGTGATCGGAAAAGCGGATAGTTCGGTCATGTGGCGGTGTAACCCTTGTGCGAAAGTGGCGGCTTGAAAAGAGAATCGGGCCCCGGCAGCCGGCCGGACGACCCGCAGCGAAGATCCCAATGCAAGATCGCCAAATATAAACCGACTCGGCGCAACGCGTGCGCGCGCGGCCCGATGCTCCTATCGGCACGCAAGGTTTTACAGTCGACGTGTAACAGAGTGGCCCGCGAACGCAAAACGCGCACGCTAGCCCGCACTCACCACAAATCCTTGGTCGCCGTGCCGGCGCGCAGGTTATAACCATCGCGCCACAAGGACGCGCCGACCGTCAGCAACAGCGTCTTCTGCTCGCCGTCGAGCAGTTCCCACGCCGCCGCCAGCCAACTGGCGAAGCTCGCGCAGGTCTGTTCCAGGTCGACGGGCGTTTTGCCCTCGAGGTATTGCCGTTCGAACATCGAAAGAATTTTTTCGGGTGTCATGGGCGCCGTCTCCGTGTTGGATGCGCCAAGTCTAAAGGCGGCGCACCGCGTGCGGAATGCTCTCGACGCCAATCCCGGGTTACTCCCAGGCAAAATCCGCCATCGGTCGAAAAAGGGCCGTTGCGCGACGCAAAAGCGTCGGCAAAAAAGGAAAAGGCGCCGAAGCGCCTCTTCCGTCGAACCCGTCGCAAGCGGAATTACGGCGCGTTGCGCTTGGCGTTGTCCTTGGCGTCTTCCTTCGCGTCGCCATAGGCCTTCTGCACCTTGCCCGCGCCTTGTTGCAGATCGCCCTTCAGTTCCTTGCCCGGGTTGTTCGTGGCCTTGCCGACCGCTTCGTTGACCTTGCCCTTGACCTGCTCAGTCACACCCTTCACCTGGTCCTTGTTCATGTTCGGCTCCACTATTTGGAATGCCGGCGCGACATTACGCCAGTATCCGTACTCAGCAACGGGTGTGCCCGTGCCTGCGCACGGCCTCGTTTCTCCAGCGCGCGTCGCGTAAAAATATTTTCAGAAAGGCCTAAAGTCCCGCCTCTGCCTGCCGTAAAGGTGCCAAGGAGGAGCCATGGACCGCACACTCATTACGCTTTCGGGATCATCCCAGGCCGCGTTGATCGACCGGGACATCGCGCATATTGCGCGTGTGATGCGGCCGTCTTTACACGGCGACCTGGGCGGCCCGATCCTGCCGGCCGCGTATTGGCGCAAGCGTCTGTACCAACTGCTCGACGCCGGCAACCTGTCCCACGCGCAACTGTGCACGGTCGACAGCCTCCTGCTCCAGCTCGATCAGTACGAAGCTGAACCTCAACTGGCCTGGGACGCATTGGCGCCTGCCACCGCCGCCCTGTTCCCACCGCCCTATCCGGCCAACGCCAGCCACCCGGTCTGACGCGCTGCGAGCCTGAACCCCGGCCCTTCCCGGGCCGGCGGCAGCCCCTTTGCACGAGCTAAAAAAAGGCCGCGAAACACGTCGCGGCCTCAACACGTCGCAACGCGGGGAATTCGCGTCACGCCAGAAGCGTACACGCGCAACTGTGACAGCCACATTTAGCCGTGGACTTCCCCTGTCCGCGGTGTGCCGAACGTGGAAATTTTCTGCCCAAGCTGCGCAAAAAATAGGGAAATGGGACGACGTTAGGTCATAATGTCCGCAAAAATTCCCAGCAAGGACACCCGTGACCCTCGCCGCACCGCTCGCACTGCTCAAGCAAGCGCGCGCCCGCTTCACTCAACGCGAAATCGCCGCGCATGTCGGCAAGGACATCAAGACGGTGCGCCGCTGGGAAAAAGGCGAAACGCAGTGCCCGGCGATGCTGGAACCGGCCTTGCGCGATCTGCTGCAAAACCGCGCGCGGGCCAAACGCAGCGCGGGCGGCGACGCCCAGTTCCGCTTCATCGATCTGTTCGCCGGCATCGGCGGGATTCGCATGGGCTTCGAGGCGCATGGCGGCGACTGCGTCTTTACGAGCGAGTGGAACGACTTTTCGACCAAGACCTATCGCGAGAATTACCCCGGCGGCGGCGAGCATGCGCTGATCGGCGACATCGTCTCGTTTCCGGCTGAAGACGTGCCGAGCCACGACGTGCTGCTCGGCGGCTTTCCGTGTCAGCCGTTTTCGATCGCCGGCGTGAGCAAGAAGAACGCGCTGGGCCGGCCGCACGGTTTCGAATGCACGACCCAGGGCACGCTCTTTTTCGACGTCGCGCGGATCATCGCGGCGAAACGCCCCGCCGCGTTCCTGCTGGAGAACGTGAAGAACCTGCTCTCGCACGACAAGGGCCGCACCTTTGACATGATCCTGCAAACCCTGCGCGACGAACTCGGCTACGAAGTGCACTATCGCGTGGTCGACGGCCAGCATTTCACGCCGCAGCATCGGGAACGGATCATCATCGTCGGCTTTCGCGGCAAGACTTCGTTCTCCTGGGACGACCTGCATCTGCCGGCAGACGGCCCGCGCCTCGGCTCGATCCTGCATCGGACGGACGGCAGTGAACCGGTGCTGCCGTGGGACCAGGACCGCTTCTTCGATCACTCGGGCCGGCGCGTACAGCCCAAGTACACGCTCACGCCGAACCTCTGGACCTATCTGCAAAACTACGCGGAGAAGCATCGCGCGGCAGGCAACGGTTTCGGCTTCGGCATGGCCTATCCGAACAGCGTGACGCGCACGCTGTCGGCGCGCTATCACAAGGACGGCTCCGAAATCCTGGTCTATCAAGGCGAGGCACTGCGTCCGCGCCGCCTCACGCCACGTGAATGCGCGCGGCTGATGGGTTTTCCCGATACCTTCCGGATCCCGGTAAGCGATACGCAGGCCTACCGGCAATTCGGCAACAGCGTCGTGATGCCGGTGATGCGCGAAGTGGCGCGCATCATGCTGCCGCATGTGCAAACCCTGCTCGTCGAGGAGACGCGCCATGGTTCGAAGCAAACGCTCTCGCTTTACGCGTGAGCGGTCAGCTTGTGTCGGTGGCCGGCCTGTCGAAACCTTCGAAACACTAGCTAAGCGCTAAAGATGGTCGATATCGTCGACAGCGCGACGCGCAGCCGGATGATGTCCGGCATCCGCGGCCGCAATACCAAACCGGAAATCCTGATCCGCAGCCTGCTGCACCGGCAGGGCTTTCGCTTCCGTCTGGATGCGCGCGATCTGCCGGGACGCCCGGACATCGTCTTGCCGCGCTACCGCGCTGTCGTGCTGGTGCACGGCTGTTTCTGGCACGGCCACGACTGTCATCTTTTCAAATGGCCGCAAACGCGGCCGGAGTTCTGGCGCGACAAGATCGGCCGCAATCGCAGCAACGACGACAAGGTTCGCGCGGCGCTGCTCGCCAACGGCTGGCGCGTCGCGGTGGTATGGGAATGCGCTTTACGCGGCGCCAATCGCGATATCGAGGGTGTCTTGCAGCGGCTCGTCGAGTGGCTGAAGAGCGACGCGCCGAGCTTCGAGGAACGCGGCTGAAAGCCGCCTGTAGCCTCGCCGCCTGCCACGAATTCGAAGGCCGCTGGTGATACACTCGACTGGCTAACTCGGGGTACTTCCGCGCGGCGCCCTGCCCTGCAAACCGGTTGCAAAACCGCACGCCCCGACCATCCCAGAACCACTCAAGAAGGGAGGCACATCATGGCAGATTTCCGTCTCTGGTCCGACGAATTTCCCACCAACGGCTTCATGCCGAAAGCCCACGAATATCACGACAAGGCCTTCGGCGTGGACGGCGAGAACATCTCGCCCGCGTTGCAATGGGAGGCGCCGCCGCCCGACACGCAAAGCTTCGCGCTCACCGTTCACGATCCCGACGCGCCCACCGGCAGCGGCTTCTGGCACTGGGTCGTGGTGAACATTCCGGGTGATGCCCGCTCGCTGCCGCGCAACGCCGGCAAGGCGGATGGCTCGTTGCTGCCGCAAGGCGCGCTGCAGGTGCGCAACGACTACGGCACGGTCGGCTTCGGCGGCGCCGCGCCGCCGCGCGGCGACAAGGCGCATCGCTACATTTTCCGTCTGCATGCGCTGCGCGTGCCGCATCTGCCGATCAACGCGGACACCACCAACGCGGTGGCGCGCTTCATGACGCATCTGAACGAACTCGACTCGACCACTCACACCGGCTTGTACGAACTCAAATAACGCGGGAGACGCGGTTGCCCGGCCGCGCAACCCCCCCCCGCCCCCCCCCCCCCCCCAACCTCCCCCCCGGCGGCCGCGGCGCCCCCGGCCGCAGCCGC